>JAISXQ010000232.1 GCA_031270425.1 Prevotellaceae bacterium
CAATTTGGACGATTTCAAATCGGAAGCCTTCCGCAGCGCCAGCGTCGCTATTGAATTTACCGCGCCTCATTCGGCTTTGAGCAATTACCGGAGCGCCTTTGCCGCCGGAGTTCCTGTGGTTTCGGGCACAACCGGTTGGACGGAAGAACTGCCGGCGTTGAAAGCCGAAATAGAAAAAGGCGGTTATACGCTGTTTTGGGCTTCAAATTTCAGCCTCGGCGTGAATATCTTCATGAAAGTAAACCGCTATCTGGCAGGCATTATGAATCAATTCCCCGATTATGACGTGGAAATGACCGAGACGCACCATACCCAAAAGCTCGATGCGCCGAGCGGAACAGCCATCACCTTAGCCGAAGGCATTCTGGAAAAAATAACGCGGAAAAACAAATGGGTAACGGAAAACGCGGAAAATCCGTCGGAATTGGCGATTAAATCCATCCGCGAAGGGCAGATTCCCGGAACGCATACGATACGCTACAATTCCGCTGTGGACAATATCACGATTACCCACGAGGCGTATAGCCGCGAAGGTTTTGCGCTCGGCGCCGTTATTGCGGCGGAATTTACCGCGGGGAAAAAAGGATTTTTAGGGATGGATGATTTGTTGAGGTTTTAAGAAGTATAAAAATAATGGAAATATCAGGCGAATTATTAAATATTAAACAAGCAAGCGAATGGGCTACATCTTACACAAAAAAAGATGTAACAACTTCAAATATTGCCTATTTAATACAATATGGACTAATTCGCAAGGTGGGCGAAAACGGCTCTACGCAAGTTTTACGATCGGAATTAGAAAATTATTATAACAAATTTCTAACTTCGCGCGAAAATTATTTTAAAGAAAATTTAGGCGAAGATTTGAATTGGGCATTGTCTTTCGAGCAGTACAAAGAGGCTGAAACTACAAAACACGTTCATCGTTTGCATCCTTACAAAGGTAAGTTTATACCACAACTGGTTGAGTATTTTTTAGATAACCACACAGATACATTTAAGATTGATATCTATTTTGAAAAAGGCGATATTGTGCTTGACCCTTTTTCGGGTAGTGGTACAACCATGGTTCAGGCATGTGAATTAGGGATGAATGCTGTTGGAATTGACGTTTCGGCGTTTAATACGTTGATTGGAAATTGTAAAATTGCACGGTATGATTTTGCAGATTTGAAATGCGAAATTAACCGAATTACAACGGCTTTGGAAAGTTTTATCAAAAATTCAACTGCTGTTGAGTTTGAGGAAAAATTGCTGCAGGAATTGAATACGTTTAACAATAAATATTTTCCTGTTCCTGAATACAAATATCAATTGCGGAACGGCGAAATTGACGAGAAAAAATACGGTTCGGAAAAAGAAAAAGAGTTTTTAAGTGTTTATGAAAAACTTGTCAATCAGTATAATATTAAACTCCGGCAGGACAAAAACGACTCTTTTTTGGATAAGTGGTTTTCGGCGCATATCCGCGAGGAAATTGATTTTGTTTTCAATGAGATAAAGAAAATTCAAAACGTAAAAACAAAAAAGATTGTAAGCGTAATTTTAAGCCGCACGATAAGAAGTTGTCGAGCAACCACACATGCCGATTTAGCAACGCTCATTGAGCCGGTTACAACGACTTATTATTGCCATAAACACGGCAAAATGTGCAAACCGCTGTTTTCTATTCTTAAATGGTGGAAAACTTACTCAAAAGATACGGTTGTGCGTTTGCAACAGTTTGATAACCTGCGGACTGATACGTTCCAACTATGTTTGACCGGCGACAGTCGTATCATTGACATCTTCGCAGAAATAAAAAAGAAAAATACTGATTTTGGCAATTTGATTGAACGGCAGAAAATTAAAGGCATTTTCTCTTCGCCGCCTTACGTTGGATTGATTGATTACCATGAGCAACACGCCTATGCCTACGATTTGTTTGGTTTTGAGCGAAAAGACGAATTGGAAATCGGACCGCTTTTCAAAGGGCAAAAACGAGAGGCACAAACAAGTTATATACAAGGAATTTCTGATGTACTGAACAACTGTAAATACTTTTTGGCAGACGATTACGATATTTTCCTCGTGGCTAACGACAAGTATAATATGTACCCGACAATCGCCGAAAACGCAGGAATGCAGATTGTTAATCAATTTAAACGCCCTGTACTAAACAGAACAGAAAAAGATAAAGGGGCGTATTCGGAAACGATATTTCATTTGAAGGAAAAATAAAATTATCTTACGGAAATTCCAGTCGTTTTATAATTTATGGCATTAACAAAAACACAAAAACTACAAATTCAGCAAGTTATTGCAAATTGCCTGCGAAATAAATTTCAAAATTACGAGGCAAAAGATAACTTTATGCCCTTTCATTTCCGATTGCTCGGAAAGGACAGATTGGCGTTGTATTCTTTTATGCAATCATTGCTAACTACTTTTGGAACAAGCATTTTTGAACCTGTTGCTGCTGCTTTGGCGAAGACACAGTTTGCAAAAGTTGAAACGCAGTTTGTAATTGGGAATGAAATATTTAGCGATTGTCAGCAAAAAATCACTGAAATAATTAATTATCTGACAATCAATGGAAAGCCTGATAAAGTTGCCGAACTCGAAATGTTGCAAAAATCGTTATCGGGAACAGTTAATAAATTGAAGCCCGCAAAGGTAGATTTATTTGTAGAAACATATTCGGGTGAGCAATATTTATTCGATTTGAAAACAGCCAAACCCAACAAAGGCGACTTTCAAAAGTATAAACAAACGTTGCTTGAATGGGCAGGAATTGCATATACAAAAAATAAAAAATTAAAAATCAATACATTAATAGCTATTCCGTATAATCCATACGAGCCGGAGCCGTATCAATTTTGGACTTTGGCGGGTATGCTTGATTTGGAACACGAATTAAAAGTTGCTGAAAATTTTTGGGACTTTCTTGGCGGAAAAGGCGCTTATAATGAATTGCTTGACTGCTTTGAACAAGCAGGAATAGAATTACGCCCTGAAATCGACAACTATTTTTCAAAATTCAACAAAAAATAAAACAAAGAATATGACTACCGAAAACAAACAAACAAAATCATTTAGCGAACGTCTCAAACAAACTCCCAAACAATGGATTAAAGTATCCGTATGGTCTTTGATATACATCTTATTTATCATTTGGGTCGGTAATTTTTGGTGGCTTTTATTATTGCCGGTAATTTTCGACGCTTTTATAACCAAATACGTTCCTTGGTCGTGGTGGAAAGGTCTAAAAAACAAACCTTTGCTGAGTGTTATGGGCTGGGTCGACGCCATTGCATTTGCATTGGTAGCGGTATATTTTATCAATACCTACCTTTTCCAAAATTATCAGATACCGACGTCGTCTTTAGAGAAAACCTTGCTGGTGGGCGATTTTTTGTTTGTAAGCAAGGCGAGCTACGGACCGCGCGTGCCGAATACGCCGCTGTCCTTCCCTTTGGTGCAGCACACTTTTCCGCTTATCAATACGAAGTCCTATTTTGAAAAACCGCAGTGGGAATACAAACGCCTGAAAGGCTTCGATACCATTGAACGCAATGATATTGTCGTGTTTAATTTTCCTACGGGCGACACCGTGCCTGTAAAACTTATCAACATGACAACCGACGACTATTACGCTACATCTTATAAAATCGGGCAGAACGTAGCTGCGCAAAACAATCTGGATTTAAGCGAAAATCCGAACAAAAGGGCAATACTGCAATCGTTTGGGCGGGATTATATAAAGAATCACCCCGGGGATTTTGGAGAGATTATCTGGCGTCCGGTGGACAGGCGCGAAAACTATGTGAAACGCTGTGTGGGAACACCCGGCGACACGCTCGAAATCCGTAATAATAAAATTTTCGTAAACGGAAAAGCCGAAGAAAAACATGCCGGCGTGCAGTACAACTATTTCGTTCAAACAGACGGTACGCTCTTGAATGAGAATATTATCCAAAAATTAGGCATCAGCAAGCAGGACGGCGACCCGAAAACCAAGACGGTGTCGAACCCGCAACTGCTGACGGCGTTAGGATTAGACCCCGCGCTGCCCGCCTATCATTTCCCACTTACGGAAGAAATGTACAACAACCTGCAAAAAGTGCGGGGAGTTAACCGTATTGTAATAGAACCTTCGTGGATGTACGAAAGCCTTGTTTTTCCGGTTGGAGGAGGAAAGCCGTGGACGCGCGATAATTACGGACCGGTTTACATCCCCAAACGCGGCGCAAGCATAAAGCTCACGCTGGAAGACCTGCCTGTGTACGAACGGATTATTTCCGTTTATGAAAACAATAAGCTGGAAGTGCGCGACAGCGTTATTTACATCAACGACCAAATAGCTGCGGAATATACATTCAAAATGGATTATTTCTGGATGATGGGCGACAACCGCCACAATTCCTTGGATTCGCGTTACTGGGGCTTCGTTCCCGAAGACCACGTTGTGGGACGTCCGGTGTTCGTATGGCTGTCGTTGGATAAAGATAAATCGCTGTTCGGAGGCAAGATTCGCTGGAATCGGTTTTTTAAAAATGCAACGAAATAACCTCCCCAACCGTGAAACGTAGCAGTCAAAAGCGCCCTTTTATCAAGGAAAGAGCGGGGGGTGAGGCGTTATTTTCATGTTGCTACCTGGCGCCTGTCGAGTACTACGCCGCTTTAGCGAAAGCGGATAAAATTTGGATGGAAGCCTGCGAGCATTATACGAAGCAAAGCTACCGGAACCGATGCCGGATAGTTTCGGCAAACGGCGTGATAGACCTGAGCATTCCGGTAAAACAACCGGGTGGAAACAAAACCCCGATACGCGATGTGCGTATTTCGGAACACGACGGATGGCAGGCGAAACATTGGCGGGCGATAGAATCTGCCTATAATTCAAGTCCGTTTTTTGAGTATTACAGGGATGATTTTCAGCCTTTTTACGAAAAAAAATGGAACTTTCTCTGGGATTTTAATTGGGATATTCAGGAAAAAATGTTGGAGTTGCTGGATATGAATCCGCTTATTCATCTTACGGACAAGTATCGCGCCAGTTACGGCAACGAGTTGAAAGACTATCGCGAAACGATTCATCCAAAACTTGAAAGTAAGTCGTCATTCGTCCCTTATTATCAGGTTTTTCAATCGAAGTTCGGCTTTATACCGGATATGAGCATTGTCGATTTATTGTTCAATATGGGAAACGAAGCGGTATTGATAGTAACAAAACAATAAAGCTAAGATTCTATCCCATATCAAATTGTCAGTTTAAAAGTTTAACAAGAAAATAGTGTTAAGTAAATGATAAAATGACACATTAATATGATACTAATTTATTGTGTTACATAATCTTGAATCCCGATAGCTATCGGGAGAAATTTGAAATCTTGAAATTAGAAATTTTGAATCCCGATAGCTATCGGGACATAACAATAGTCCTAAATGACAAGAATAACAAATAGTTTAACGTTTGTTGGTTTGTTGCTGACATTCAATCTGTTCTCCACAGAGAAAACATATATGCTTCCTGCCTTTGTGGCAGGAGTGGAGCAACCTGTAATTTCGTTGAACGGCGAGTGGCAATTCCGTTTCTCGCCCGAAAGCAAGTGGACAACCATTCAAGCGCCGGGCGAAGCGGCGATGCAGGGCTATGCTATTGAACACGACAAGCCGTTTCGTTACCGCAAGACAGTTACGTTGCCTGCCGATTATTGCAACAAGACGGTCATCCTGCGTTTCGACGGCGTTTACAGCCATGCGCGATTGTGGGTCAACGGAACATACATACGCGAGCATTTCGGCGGCTTTACACGCTGGGAAACGGATATTACTCAATATGTCAGAGTTGGGAAAAAGAACGAGGTAGAACTCGAAATAACCGACCGCTTAGACGATATTTCCTACGGATCAGGTTATGCGCATCACCCCATTGGAGGCATCCTGCGCGATGTAACGATTTTTACGCTTCCTGTGTCGCATATATCCGATTTTCAAGCGGAAACGCTTTTTGACGTCAACTACCACGACGCTACGTTGAAGATTGAATGCCTGCCGTCTGTTACCGGCGGGG
>JAISXQ010000191.1 GCA_031270425.1 Prevotellaceae bacterium
CAGATGAGCCAGTCCAGATGAACCAATCCAGATGAGTCAGTCCAGATGAGCCAGTCCAGATAAACCAATCCAGATGAGCCAGTCCAGATGAAACAATCCCCACCGGCGCTCTGAGTCGCGCTTTCGGCGTTTATATTGAAGAAGACGGCATGGCTTATCGCGGAACATTCGTGGTCAATCCCGAAGGCAGAATCAAAGTAACCGAAATCCACGACAACGGCATCGGTCGTAATGCTGACGAACTGTTGCGCAAGGTTGAAGCCGCTCAGTTCGTAGCCGCTCACCCCAACGAAGTATGCCCCGCCAAATGGCGCAAAGGCGATGCTACGTTGAAACCGAGCATTGATTTGGTCGGAAAGATTTAAGCGCTTTAAAAACAGATTTTTCCGAGCAAAGTTTATAAGCCCGCCTGCTAAAAAAAGCAGGCGGGTTTTTTGTGAGCAGCGGTATTTTTTATACCTTAACTGTCCTTCACTTCCCAGCCCAGTGCGCTCGCGCCCAGGACGGCAGCATCACTTTCTTTCAGCTGGGATACGAGTATTTTCGTTTTTCCCTGAAAAACTTTCAGTACATTGTCTTCCATTGACCTGCGTATGGGATTCAACAGCAAATCGCCGGCTTTTGTCAGTCCGCCAAACAAAATAATGGCTTCCGGACTTGAAAATGCAATAAAGTTTGAAAGAGATTCGCCGAGAATATTTCCGGTAAATTCAAAAATCTCAACCGATAATTTGTCGCCTTTTGTGGCAGCATCATAAATGTCTTTCGAGGTGATGGTTTCGGGATTGAGGTCGCGTAACAGACTTTTGTCGGTACGTGTGGCAAGCATTTCTCTCGCCGAACGGGCAACTCCCGTAGCCGAGCAATAGGCTTCGAGACATCCGGCGCGTCCGCAACCGCAGATGCGGCCGTTTTCTTTCACTTTGACATGCCCAAGTTCGCCTGCAAAGCCGTCATGACCGTAAACAAGCGTTCCGCCGACTACGATACCGCTGCCGACGCCTGTCCCGAGCGTAATTTCAATAAAATCTTTCATTCCGCGGGCAGCGCCGTAAGTCATTTCGCCGATTGCTGCTGCGTTGGCATCGTTTGTCAGCGTAACCGGAATATTCCAGGTCGATTCGCTGATTAGCTGGGCCAGGGGAATTGTCCCTTTCCATGGCAGGTTGGGTGCAAATTCAATACAGCCGGTAAAATAATTACCGTTTGGAGCGCCGACGCCGATACCTCTGATTTTTCCCGGCCCGCCGGCCTGTTCGATAACTCCTTTCAAGCCATAGGAAAGAATTGATATATAGTCTTTTATATCTTCATATTTGCCGGTTTTGATAGAATCGCTGTACAAAATTGTACCTCTGGCGTCCACTACCCCGAAAACCGAGTTGGTGCCGCCGATATCAATACCTATTACATAAGGTTTTTCCATTGTTTGATATGATTTAATTTGTTTATAACTGCATAAAAATGCTCCGAAAGTTTCGCTCCTTCGAAGCATTTTATGTCGGTCAAAAAAAAGCGCTTATTTTTTATCGGCAACAGCCTTCTTGGGAGTAGCTTTCTTTTTCGTTTCTTTTTGACTGCAAGCCTGTTTATCGGCTTTTGCGTCTTTCTGGCAACATTCATCCTCGATAATAACAATTTTTTTGTCTGTTGCTTTTGCATCTTTCTTGCAACTTTGTTCTGTTTTGGCGGTTTCTTTCTTCGCCGGCTTTGCGTCTTGTGCAAATGCACAGAATGAACTCATTGCGAACATAACAGCTACGCTAAAAATCAATTTTTTCATACTTGTCAATTTTTTTAAATGAATAATATTTTACTTAATACGTTTGCAAATTAAAATAATAAAATTGGATTAAAAAAATTTTTTTACATTATTTATGTTTTTACTTGCGGATTTTTTGTTTTTTTTACAAGCGTGCAGGCAAAACAGTTTTGTCAGCCGAATCCCCGTCCCGTCTCTTTGTTTGCAGTTTTCCCGAATCCACGTTCAGCAATCTGCTCACGCTGTCATCTGTGACCATTATTTTCTTTTCCGAAAGAATGGTTTTCTCCGGACTTTGGTTTTCCGATTCTCTGTCGCTGTGTAATACCGTTTCCTGAGCGGAAATTGTAGCATAGTGATATTTCGGCTCTGCAAAAGCCGGAGAATATGCCCATAAGGCAGGCGCAATTAATAATACGGCTAATTTTTCAGCCAGTTTGGAATCGTTTTTTCATCATGATTATATGGCAGTGAACTGTGCCGGGCTCGAACCGGCGACCTCTGCCCTGTCAAGGCAGCGCTCTGAACCAACTGAGCTAACAGTTCGGGTGTGCAAAAGTATAAAAAATATTCGGAACGGAAATATTTTCCGAAAAAAAATTGAAAAATTGTGTGGATAAATAATGTTTTTTGTATCTTTGCAGCCGCTTAAATAAGATGGTATTAATTTATTAAAGTAAAAATTTAATTTTATGTATTTGGATTCAACTAAAAAAGAAGAGCTTTTCAGTAAATACGGAAAAGCCAAGTCTGCAAAAGACACCGGTTCGGCAGAGAGTCAGATTGCACTGTTTACTTATCGTATTAACCACCTGACGGGACATTTG
>JAISXQ010000194.1 GCA_031270425.1 Prevotellaceae bacterium
AGGTATAAGCCAGCGCGCCGACTAATCCGCTTCCTAAAATAGCGATGCTGTTTCCGGTGGAGTATTCTCCGTCTTCTGCCGCAACAACCTTGCGAGCCAGACGCGTGATAGTCCAGAACAGGAAAAGTATGGTAAACGCGCTGCACAGCGCCGACAAAGCATTGACCATCAACGCAACATTGGACGGTTCGGATGCAAACAAAGAGAAGAAACGTCCTGTAAGCATGAAAAAAGGCGCTCCGGGAGGATGTCCCACATCCAATTTATACGCCGTCGATATAAATTCCCCGCAGTCCCAGAAACTTGCCGTGGGTTCCATCGTTAATAAATAGGTTGCCGCGGCAATGGCAAAAGCCGCCCATCCGAAGATGTTGTTCAATAACTTGAATCGTTTCATGAAAAAGTGTTGTTAATTTGGTTGTATTGCCTTTTGGCGTCAAGTTTACTCAAAAAAGCTTATCTAATCTTACAGGAAAAATCGTTCAAAGATACAAAGATTTTTCAGTTTCGTTAAAACCGGCTTGTCCTTTTTAGTTAAAATTATAGTTTTAATGGGATTAAAAAAACAACTCTTCAAAAATTCCGAATTTTTGAAGAGTTGTTTTGAGGCAATAATTATTTTTATAAAACTAAAACCTAAGTCCGAGAGTAGTAACGAAATTATTGTTTCGCGTAGTTACTTTTGCCGCGTCAATATCGCTTGTGTTATAGGGCATATAGCTTTCATCCAGTATCTTGTGCATCCATCCGAAATCAATATACCATCCATTTCCCCTGTAACCCAGTCCGGCGGTAATATAATTGGCGCTGTTATGCAGGAAATATTCCGAATCTGTTCTGATTGTGTTCGTAAACATTCTTTTTTGCGCATTGGATTTAGTAGCCGCCGTCGCGGTAGCGAATCCCGCCCGCAGGGACAGGAGGTCTGTTGCGCGGTATTCCGCTCCTATTTTTAGGGTATGCGCGCTTTGTAACACGTTTTTCATGTTGTCGTTGGTAACTTCGTCCGCCGGAGTTATTTTTCCGTTGCTATCATAAAATTTGGTGTTTCCGTAGTTGTTATAAACGTATTCTGCGCTTAACAATCCCTTTTTGCCAAAGAAATAAGCCAAACCCGCGTTTAATTGAACCGGATTTTTTATTTTGTAACGCGGCGTGCCGTTCATCCTGTCTCCGTTGTCATCTTGCGGACGGCTTGTGCCCGATACTTTTTTGCCTTCTGTGCTACTGTGCAAATAATATTCTACGGAAGGAGCATACATTTCTTCTATTGCGAATGCCGTTGGCGTTTGAACCGAAAATCCCAGTCTCATAAAATCGGTGGGCTGGTAAATGGCTCCAACTTTAAAATTGACGCCGATTCCCGACGTCGAATATTCATTCCTCAATGTGAAATAGCCCCCGCCATCCCTGTCGATAAACTCTTCGTTGTAGCTCGAATACAGGTAATAATTAATTGTTTGCAGATTGAAACCCGCGCCCAGATACAGGCGGTTACTGAAATTCCCCGACCATGCAAAGGCGTATTCGTTTATAGAGCCGCTTTCGCTTAACGTGTATCGGGGTTTTGTCTTTTGTCCTGAGGTTAATTCCGATTTCCAGCCGTCGGGAGTTTCGTTTATCAAAAAACTTTCAAATCCGATTACGGACAACCACGAAACATTTGTGTTCTCATAACTCATATCTCCGGGGGCGATTCCATCTATAAGAAACGCCATATAGTCGCTCATGGACGACGCCCACGCATCTCCCTGTATGATCGAATTTCTGTCGAAATTTTTCAACCGGTTGTAACTGAACGAAAAATTGGAAAAAAGCAAGCCCTTTCCGGTTTGGTTGAGTTGATTCCATGTCGGGGCGGAAATGATGTAGGAAAAGTTATCGAATTTAGCGTTGTACAGATTATCTCCGGCTTTAATTCCGTCCCAAACGGCTCTGGAGTTTTGTGTAATGACATTCAGAGTTCCGGTTAACTCGGAACTCCGGTAAATTCCCAATCCCGCCGGATTATCCTTGATAGCCGAAGCATCGCCGCCCAAAGCGCCGAAAGCTCCTGCCATGCTTGTATAGCGGGCGGTTCCGTTGACGTCGGATTGAATGAATTTCAATGCGTCGATTTCTGTTATCTGTGCGGCGGAAAAAGCGTAATCGAATAGTAATACCGCTAAAATATATAATGTCTTTTTCATTTGTTTGAAATTTATTATAACCGCAAAGACAAGAAGTTACGCAAAGCTGCTTTGCACGCCTCTTGGCTCTTGGTTCTTGGTTCTTGGCTCTATTTTATCTTCTCGAACCTCCTCCACCGGAACGGCTCGAACTCGAACTGCTTCCGCTTGAATAAGAACCCGAAGAACGGCTCGAACTCGATGAACTTCCGCTCGAATAGGAACTTGACGAACGGCTCGAACTCGATGAACTTCCACTCGAATAGGAACTTGACGAACGGCTTGGCGTGGAACTTCCACTTGAATAAGAACTTGACGAACGGCTCGGCGTGGAACTTCCACTCGAATAGGAACTTGACGAACGATTCGAACTTGAACTACCGCTCGAATAGCCCGAAGAGCGGCTCGACGACGTAGAGCTTCCCGTGCCATAGCTGCTCGACGCCCCACTTCTCGGAGTTGTCGTTACGCCTTGGCTGCTGTAAGCGGACGATGAGCGGCTTGTTGAACCTGCCGGCGAATTCCTGACGCTTGTCGATATGCGCGGAGATGTGTTTATCGCGCTTGTCGAACGGCTCGAAGATGTGTTTCCGGCAACAGCCGAACTGCTTCTGCTCGATGAACTGCTTCTGCTCGATGATGAATTTATACTTGCCGTTGCTCTGTCGGAACTTAGCCTGACACTTTGGGATGATTCGTATCCGGCTCTCCTGCTCGACGCTACCCCCGACGGAGATGATGATTGCGAACGTGAAGACGACGCGCCGGACAATGTTCCGGCTCTTGAACCGGAGTACGAGTTTCTCCGGCTGTTGTCCGTATATCCTCTTGTGTAGGGATGTGAATTATTCCAGTGATTGCCTCCGTAATAATGATGGTGATGTCCGTAGTATCCGTAATATCCACCATAGTAAGGATATCCCCAGCCGTATCCGTAGTATGAGTGTCCCCAGCCGTAATGTCCGTAATAAGGATAGCCCCAACTGTTCCATCCGTAGTAGGGATAGCCCCAGCTGCTGCGCCAGTACCAGCTGTTGTAGCTGTACGGAGTCCAGTAATAATCCCACCAATAGCGGTTGGTCCAGGTCGGCGTTACCCATGCGTAGGAACCGTCAACATATACGTTCCAGTCCCAGTCGTTCAGGAAATAAATATCCGTATAACCGGGGTCAGAAATATGAATGGTAAACTTCGGGTTGTGGAAACGGCGGATGCGTTCGGCATATTCGTAATCCGATTGCGAACCGCTGAAACCGTTTACATAATATCCCGTTTCTTCATTTTCATACTGTTGTGCGGATACAGCCGAAGAATCGTTGCCGGTTTCCGCGTAACCCGCTATTTCCTGTTTTGTAGCGGCGTCCAAACGTTCTATTTCGTCGTTGTAAACGATTTTTTTCGCCCCGTTCTTATAAGTTGACGCAGGGGCGTTTTTTACTTCATTCTTTGTTGCCGTTTTTTTTACTTTTGCATCGCTCGGAGAAAAATAAATATCGTCGTCGATGGCATTTTTTGAATTTCCAACTGCAAAGATGGAAATCAGCGTCGATAAACATATAAAAATACTGCGTTTCATAGTAACGTCCTCCTTATGTTTTATTTGTTTTTAATTTCCTTTAAAATTTGTCTTTCCGTAGATAATGGATTACTTTTGTTCCGGTTTTATCATTATAGACGTTTTTTTCGCCTAAGGTTTATACCTGTTAAGGATAAATTTATATATTTTATGGAATATTTTGAAGTTGAGTTTTTTGTTGATAATGAAGAGTACATTTCCGATTTACTTTCTGCGGCATTGGGCGAAATTGGTTTCGAGAGTTTTGCGCTTTCCGAAAACGGATTGACCGCTTATATTCAACCTGCGCATTTTTCGGATATCGAGCTTCAAAAACTGATCGCTAATTTCGAGTATGCTTCCGTCTTTCATTACAAAATTACAAAAATAAAATCGAAAAACTGGAACGAGGAATGGGAAAAAAACTATTTTGAGCCTATCGTTATTGGAAATGAATGTGTTATACATAGTTCCTTTCATATAAATATTCCTAAACTTCGTTACGATATTGTAATAGATCCCAAAATGGCATTCGGAACAGGGCATCACGAAAGCACCCGTTTAGTGGTTGAACAACTGTTAAAAAACGATTTAACAGGAAAAAATGTTTTGGATATGGGCTGCGGAACGGCGGTTTTGGCGGTACTTGCCATGATGCTTGGCGCAAAGTCTGCCGTTGCGGTCGATATTGACGATTGGTGCACGCGCAACGCGGAAGAAAACATTGCGCTGAACAATATAACAGGAATCGAAGTTGTTTTAGGCGGCGCAGAGCAGCTTGAAGACAGACATTTCGATGTTATCCTCGCCAATATCAACCGGAATATCCTGTTGAACGATATGAAACGTTATGCGGCTTGTTTAGAGCCGGAAGAAGAATTGTACATGAGCGGCTTCTATGTGGAAGATATTCCTGTTCTCGAAGCAGAAGCAAAGCGTAATAGTTTGTCTTTCATCGAATTTAAAGAAAAAAACAACTGGGCGGTTGTAAAATTTGTTAAACAGTAAAATAGTTATGAAATTTGTAAAAAAATACGGTAGGCGTATTAGTTTTTATTATTTTTGCGTTTTAAAGTAGTTTACAGTTTGTAGTTTACAGTTTATAGTTTCCTGAGCATAAGTTCATGTCGAAGACATGGACGGCTATGTGGTTTCTTCTAAACAAAAAAAATGTGATGTAACTGCAAACTCAACTATAAACTATAAACTACAAACTGTAAACTACAAACTATAAACTGATTTTTGTCTTGTACTAAACTGATAACGAAATTTAAATGGCACCACGAAAACCTGTAAAAAAAGCATCCGGTACGGAATCCAGAGAGAAGCGCAGCATTGAGAAAAACGGCAGTTTCTTCGCGGATTTAAAGGGCTTTTTCGTAGATGAACGCACGCGTTTTATTACCGCCGTATTTCTGACTTTTGTTGCTGTTTATGTTACGTTTGCCTTTGTTTCCTACTTTTTTACCGGAGCCGCCGACCAAAGCAAACTCGATGTTCCGTTGAGGGAGTTGATAGGCGTCCGTTCCGGTATTCAGAACTGGACGTCCGTTGTTGGTGCGTATATTGCCGAGATGGTTATTAACGGCGGTTTTGGCTTAGCTTCTTTTGCTGCTTTGGCGTTTTTGTGTTTTTTACCGTTTTGTTTGTTGAAGAAAAATACCGTATCGTTTTGGAAGGTGTTTTTTCATTGTTGTTTTTGGCTGATATGGCTTTCGATTTTCCTGTCGTTTAGCACCTATCCCTTCCTGAAAGATAAACTTTTCTTTTCCTTGGGCGGGTCGCACGGTAATTTTGCCAGCGAATGGCTAAATTCTTACATCGGCATTCCGGGCAGCTTATTGCTTTTGCTGGGTACGCTCCTGTTTTACAGCATCATTTCTTCCCGGAAAACGCTTCCCTTCCTTAAAAGTTTGTTTACCCGCCTTTTCCGCAAAAAGAAGAAACAGCCCTGTTCCGGCTTTCCTGCGGATGAAAAAGATGAGCCTTCGGTTGCCGTAGGAACGGAAATCGTACCCGAAGACTGGGTTGTAAAAGGCAGCGAAGAGGATGAGGAATTCCATGTTGTTTCCGCTTCGGGCAACGGTAACGTTCCTTTTGAAATAAATTCCGGCGAAAGGGATAAAAAAACGGAGGAAAAAGAGGCGGAAGAAAAGGAAGGGGAAGTCGAATTGCAAATCCAATCCACGGAACACGACGACCCGCATTACAACCTGGAAAAGCTGGGACGTTACGACCCGACTTTGGACTTGTCGCATTATAAAGCGCCTACGCTCGATTTGCTGAAAATATACGATTCCGCCAACGATACG
>JAISXQ010000206.1 GCA_031270425.1 Prevotellaceae bacterium
ACACGATTTTTCTACCCGCGCCGGGGTATCGCGACAGTAATGGCGAACTGCAAGATGTCGGAAGCACAGGCTTTTATTGGAGCCGTAATGTTTATGGCAAACACACCGCTTTTTTAGAATTTGCTGTCGGTTCAGCTAATTGGAATTACGGTTCGCGCTCTGCCGGAAAATCTATTCGACCTGTAAAAAAATGAACTAATTAAAAATTTAAAAAAGTATGAAAACAAAAGCAATTTTATTTGGAACATTGCTCGCAGTGGCGGCAACAGCATTTACCGCTTGCGAAAAAGGCAACGGAAATAATAATCCGGATCCGGAAAAAACAGGGAATCTCACATTTAACGACGGTATTGAACTCGTATTTGTGGAAGGCGGAACCTACACGCAGGGCAGCGACGGCATTATTAAATCCGACGAAAAGCCGGCGCGCCAGGTTACGCTCAGCGATTTTTACATCGGCAAGTACGAGGTTACGCAAAAACAGTATTATGACGTTGTTGGGCATTACCCCGCTATTCCGCCTGCATCAACAGAAGGTCTGGGCGACAAATTTCCGGTTTATTACGTTACTTACGCCGATGCACAGGAGTTTCTGACCAAACTCAACGCTGAATCGGGCAACACTTACCGTCTGCCCACCGAAGCGGAATGGGAATATGCGGCTCGCGGCGGCAAGAAAAGCAAAGGCTACACATACAGCGGCAGCAACGACCCCTACGCGGTAACAAAATATTACGGTACAGGAGGCAATACCTGGGAAATAGGCTACTCCGTAGCGAATGAGTTGGGTATTTACGACCTCAGCGGCAATGTGTACGAATGGACAAGCGACTGGTACGGACCTTATTCCGCCGAAGCGCAAACCAATCCTGTCGGAGCAAGTTCGGGCGAGTACCGCGTGGCGCGCGGAGGCACCTTTATTAACGTGCCTACCGGATTGCGCGTATCGGCTCGCTCCAAATACCCCGAAGACGCGCAGGAAAAGGCCTTAGGCTTCCGCGTGGCGCATAGCGAAGAATGATTGACAGATAACGGAGGATTGATCTCATCTCTTTATTAAAAACCGCAAAGAAAAGACGTAAACCACAATAGGCACAATTAATTAGCAAATTGGCAAATTAGCAAATCAGCAAATCTTCTTTTCTTTGCGGTTTTGTTTCAATAATCTATGCAACGCAAGAACCCTGCAACGTTGCACTGTCCCAATTCCCCCCTTCCCGCCATAGCGGGACAAGCATTGCGGATAATTATTTAATTTTTACTTCACATTAAAAGCCGCCCGCAACTCGTCAATTTCCTTATCTCCCATAGGCTGCAACACGCCGATGGAAGCTGCCATAACGAGCGAGTTTGCACTGAATTCCGCCACTTCGAGATAGTCGAACGTATTGATAAGTTTGTCGCCCGTAACGATAACACAATCGTTGTCAACCAAAAGAACGCGATTCGAAGCAAACATGTTGGCGGTTTCGTCCGTTTTGCTTTGCAATGTCCCAAACGGAATTGACGGTACGTCTTGAAGGAAAATCCAACTTTCGGGAATGGTGCGTACATCGAATTTCTTTCCGCTTACGGCATGTGCCATCAGATTAATGCTTTGCGTGGTAATAATGGAATTGATATGCGGATTCAGTTGGTAGATCCGGTGATGCAAGGCTACCGACCGGCTCGGCATTTTTCCCGCTTCCGCCATACCGTTTTTTATCTGGACAATATCTTCGGGCAGTACGTCCCATCGGGCGACGTCGCGCGGAGTAATCAAAAAATCGTTCTCTTTCCACCGCACCGAAACAGTACCGTAAGTAGAAATCATCAACCCCTGGTCGCAGGCGCGGCGGATTATCCTGACCATATCCGAACGGATAGCGCGCTCATCCGAGGGATACTCAACATCCATATAGTAGCTTATGTTTTTGGGGAAAAGATTCACATACGATGCAATCTGCTTATCGGAAAGTGTGTTTACCTTACCCAAACGGCTTGCGTTGATAATCGTGCGGCAGCAAAACTCCAACGTTTCAAAACGCTGGTAAGCATCCATCATGTCGATTCCGCCCAATACTACCCCGTGGTTTTCCATTATTACGGCTTTATATTTCCGGTTTCTGAACTCGTTGGCTATTTTCTCGCCAAGGTCTTTGCTTCCCGGACAGCCGTAAGGAGCAAAACCGATTTCACCGCAAATGCTGCGGGCTTGCGGTACGATATTCGTATCCGGTACCTTTCCTGTAATGCTGAAAGCCACCAGTCCGGGAGAATGTGCGTGAATGATTGCCCGCAATTCAGGCCTCGCTTCGTATATTGCCTTGTGAAAAGGGTACTCGGAAGAGGGTTTGTGCGCTCCAACTTTTGCGCCGTCTGCTTTCATACACACAATATCGTTGCTTGTAAGCGAACCCTTGTCAATCCCCGAAGGAGTAATCCAAATATCTCCGTTATCGTCTCTAATGGAAATATTTCCGCCCGAAGTCGTTGTCATGCCGCTCCGGTAAATGCGTCCGATAATTACGTTGATTTGTTCTGCCGGATGCATGAAGTCTATATCTAACTGTTTCATATCAATATTTTATCTGAATTAGTTCTTATTAAAAAAATTGCTTTTTACGACAAGATTTTTATACATTATAATTTATCCGCATTTTCCAACAAATAACTTTCCGCTTCCACGCTCCAAAGTCCGTTGTTCCGGTCGCAAATTTCGGCTAATTTTTTACATACCGGATTTGTTCCGGCTAATTTTGCAAAACCGGAAATCGGCGTTAACGGCATTTCGATATGCGTATAAATCAGTTTTTTCCCTCCGGGGATTTCCGGCAAATGCTTGGTTGCTTCGACAACGGCGTTCAGTCCACCAACGTGCGTAACCAAACCTGCCGGATCGAGCCCTTTGCCCATCAAGTCCAACGCTTCGACCATATCGTTGTTGTTGCCGCCGCTTGTGCCTGCTATGTGCGTGTAACCGTAATGCACGTTATAGAAATTCATCATTGCGCTGAAATCAGGGTCGCCTGGTCCCGCAAAGAAATTGAGGCATCCGTCGAAACCAAGAATCGCATCGCCCTGTTCCACAAGCGCTTTTACCGGTGCAAAAACAAAAACATCGTTGTATCCTTCGCCTCCCGAAATCGCTTTTAATTCTTCCGCCGGATTTTCCATCTTCGCAGTGTTGATGTAGCGTAAATCGACGCCCGCACGCGCGGCAGTTTCTACGGCGTAGAGTAAAGCGGCGCGGTCTAAACGCGTCTGATCCACATCGGTTACAACCAACAGCGACGGGCGGCGGTCTTCGCGACGGATAACGTAATTGACCGCCGCCAATCCCATAGGACCTGCGCCGGCTAATATTGCCATTTTTCCTCCGTCAACAATTTCCATATTGTGAATATAGCTTCCCTGCGTTATGTGGTAACTGGCGTGCATGGCTCCGATAACGCAAGAAAGCGGTTCGGAGAGCGACGCCGGATAAAATCCCTCGCCGCGATAGGGCAAGAGGCAATCCTGTTCCATCACTTCGTTGGGAATAATCACACAGGTTGCATCGCCGCCAATGTACGGATAGCTGTAACCCGGAGCGCTGAGCACGCCCACAGGCGCCTTTTCGTAATTCAGCGCGGGTTGAATGGAAAATTTATCGCCCGCTTTGAACTTGTGCGCCCATTTGCCGCCCACTTCTACCAGCACGCCGGCAAATTCATGACCAATAATAATCGGATTTTCCGCCACATTGTTGGGAATGCGTTTATGGTCTGCTCCCTGCGTCAACGCCTTGTACGACGACATGCACAGCGAATCGGATACGACTTTCGCCAATATCTCATTATCTTTTATTTGCGGTAACTCGAACTCTTCCAAACGAAGGTCGTTTTTACCATACAACCGTACTGCTTTTGTTTTCATATTTTTAAGTTTAGAACCAGGAATCAAGAGCCAAAAATCAAGACGTTAGATGCAGGATTATTGACTGTTGTCCGGCTGACTTATTATTTTAATGGGTCTTTGAAACCATTTCTAATTTTTTTAAGAGTCATAACCCCGAATCTTTTGTCTTGATTCTTGGCTCTTAACTACCCCAACATCACCTGCCCGCCCGTTACCGGCAACGCCTGTCCGGTTTCGCCGCATTGCTCCATTAAATATAATACGCCTTTTGTTACGTCTTCGGGAGAGCATCCTTTTTTCATCGGAACCTGCGAAAGATAGAACTCTTTTACATCCTCCACCGTTTTTGCTCCGGGCACTTTTCCCGCTTTCAAATATTGTACAAATAATCCGTTTCCGGGGTCGCTCCAAAGCGGGCCTTCGTAAAAATTGCCCGGGCAAACGGAATTTACTTTGATGCGGAAAGGCGCGAGTTCCAATGCAAAAGACTGCGTTAAGCCTATTCCGCCGAATTTTCCGCCGGCATACGCGAAGTTGGCTTTACTTCCGCGCAATCCCGATTTGGAATTGATTTGGATAATATCGGCGTAATAACCGGCGGCGGCGTATTTTGTTTGCAGTTTCATGATTTCACTCGCTACTTTTGTGCAATAAAAATAGGCGTTGTAATTGATTTTAGTTACGAAATCGAAATTTTCAGGCGTCATATCGTCCAGTCCGCCCGCGCGAAGCACGCCCGCGTTGCTGATAAAACAGTCGATAGCGCCGAAATTGGATACGGTTTCGCGGACTAAATTTTCGACGCCCGGAATTTCGCTTACGTTGGTTTTTACAAAAACGGCGCGGTTGCTTTTGGCTATTTTATTGAATTCGTCAGCCGTTGCCCGCCCCATTTCTTCGTTCAGGTCGGCAACTACGATATTAGCGCCCTCTTTCAACAGACAGCGAGCAATTCCTTTGCCGAAACCCTGCGCCGCTCCGGTAACGACGATTGTTTTGTTCTCCGCACGTCCGCTTGAAGTTCCGAAGGCTACGCTACGACGGTAATTTTCTACCTCCCAATTATCGATAAAATCAATTTGCGCTTGCGTCATCGGATGTTCGCCGCCAAAGGATTTTGCCAAATAAGCAATTTTCATCGCGTCTTCAAAAACATCGAGAATCGTGTCGCACTGCTTGGCATTATCGCCGACAGCCGCCAATCCGACGCCTTTTATCAATATCACTTTGGGCAAATAACCCAATTTCTCCGTAAAGTCTGAAATCTGTTTTTCCGCCTCGCTTACTATTTCTTCCGCCTTGCTGCCATTTAAGAAAATATAATTCGACTTACAATACACAATAGCGTCGGGGGTAAACGGACGGGAAATTTTTCCCTGCTCTTCTTCGCAACCGGAAAAATGCTTTATCAATCCGTTTTTGCGTACCTTCAACGTTTTCAAACCGTCAGCGGAAAGCATCGAGCGCAGAGCGGGAAGAACCGTAAGCGCGTCCAATTCCTCCGATGCGAAAGTATCCGGCGTATCTTTGGGAAGTTCAGGCGTTTGCTGCTCCAATTTCGTTATTATTCCGTCGTAGATGTTTTTAATTTCCTCAACCGTATCCGCAGCCACAAAAATTCCGTGGTTTTGCAGCCAAATAACTTGCGGCTCGCTGCCGAATTTCGCACGGAACTCCTTGATTTTATCGTCCACTTTCTTGAAAAGCACATAGCCCGGGTCGGTGTATTCCACGTATAGGGCTTTTTCGCCGAAGAGTTTCCGTAAACCGGATTCGGCGTTTCGAGCGCACATCAATCCGTTGACCGCCGTAGGATGCAAATGCACTACAAAAGCATAATCCATCGCGTTGTGCACAGAGGTTTCCACCGACGGACGTTTCCCTTTTGTCAACGTAGCGTCTGCCAAATCGTTTTTTACCTCTTCCTCGCGCTCGGCGGCGTTGTCGCTATACGTCTTTTCGGACATACGGTTCAATTTTTCACGGTTAAGCACGGCAAAACCCTCTTCGGTAATCGTCGCCAAAGCCGAACCGGAAGCTTTTACCCAGATTTTTCCGGCGTTTTTATAGGAAGTATTTCCTCCTCCGGCAATTACAAAACGGCTGTCGGCTCCGTAGAATCGGGATATTGAGATAAGCTCACCAAGCCCATCAAGGGGGAGTTGAGAGTCGATATTGTTGTCCTGTGCAGTATTCATTAGCGAGAAAATAGTTAAACGTTTCAATGATTTTAATTGCCTGTATAATTTCCCTTTGTGGTTAGAGAACGGTTATCAACTTATCGCCCAACTTCACAAATTCATCTCTTTTCGACCTGTCCGCATTACCGTTTTCATCCACATAACCGCGCAAGCCCTGCGCAAGCAAATGCTGATGAGCCGCCACTACGCAAGCTCCCTCGTAATTGATTTTCTTCAACGTATCGGTCAATGGCGTATTATTTCGTGCGAAAAGTTCAACCGCTTCCATGGCAGGCGTATTGTGTTCGCTGCCGAAAGTAACGATAAAACCTTTTTCGTAAAGGTACGAAGCGTACTTTTCGAGCAGATGCACATCGTTGCGCGTGGCAATAAATTCCACCGAGTGAAAACCGCGTCCGGTCAACTGACGGGAAACCCGTTCCAAATCATTTTCAAAGTCGGTGTAATTTCCGTTTGCGTCGTCGGCAAGGAAGGGATAAGTAGGGATACCTCCGCCCGCTGCGATAATTTCCTGAACAGTGGTCATCGGCAAAAAGGCTTCGGGTGTTTCGGGCACAAACGCGCCGCCGCCCGCTTTCAGCATGTTGCTGCGAATTTCGTTTTCCACGCCCGCTTCATCCGCGACAGGCGATTTCAGCTCTTTTCCGCCGAAAAATTTGAGAAATAAGGTCTTAATTTTAATTTCGTCATTTCCGCCGATTTCATATACTTTCAGGCGCAACGCTTTTGCCAAATGGCGTTCGCGTATCAAACCTTGCGTTAACGTATTTTTAATCCATTCAAAATCAAGCGAAAAACCGGCGTTGTTTGCCGACAATATTTCATTTACCTTGCCGCACATGGCTTTCACCTGCGCATTGCTTTCGCGCACCACGCCCGCCAACTGCAAAGCGTAAGGTTCCGCCAAACGGAAAGGGAAGGACATGCCCTTGCCGCTCAGGTAAGTACGTCCGGGATTTCCGGGGTCGTTCACTTTCAGTCCGGCTTTTTGGTCGTCTTCGTTCAGACTGATAAATTCGATGTTGAAAAGCGGATAAAGACGCTGCGCTTTACATCCGGCAGCCCATTCCTGATAACCCGCCACGGTATAAAAATCGTTGATACCAACCACTTTGACTTCTTCCGCCACAGCCCTGTCGAGCGCATCGTTCACATCTGAAAACGCACTGAACGAATAAGGCGTGTGCATGTGGGCATTCACTTTCGGGATATTCATAACCGGCTTTATCAATTAAATTCCTTTTTTTGCTCTTCTAATCATTTCGCCATCGGTAAAATTCTGCGCGGGAACATATCCGGGCAGCGGCTGTATGCGTTGGTGAATCATATCGATAAACCAGTCCGGCTGTGGGAAAAATGCCTTTTCGAGTTCGTAAGCGGGCGTAATCCAATTTCGTGAACCCAAGACGCAAACCGGAGCGTCCAAGTAATCGAACGCCAGTTGGCTGATGTTTGCCGCCAAATCGTTGAGGAAGGAGCCGCGCGTTGTCGCGTCGCTTGCCACAATGATTTTTCCGGTTTTCTTCACCGACTCGATTACTTTTTCGTAATTGAAGGGCACAAGGCTTCGAGCATCAATCACTTCCGCCGACATGCCGTATTTTTCCTCCAACTCCTCTGCTGCCTGCAAGGCAGGATAAAGCGTATATCCAACGGTCAGGAAAGTAATATCTTTTCCCGCCT
>JAISXQ010000211.1 GCA_031270425.1 Prevotellaceae bacterium
CAAAAAGGAAGGACTGCTGCTTATAAAACGATGACTCAATTATCCGGTTATGCAAAAGAGGGCTACCAATTATTTTGGTACGAAACAGACTTGTTTTATGATAATGGCATTAGAGGTTGGAGAAAAGAGGCGGTTGATGCTTATATTGATTATCTATTGGAAACCGATAATAAAATTTCTGTTGTTTCAACACCGGACTTTACTTTCCGGTCGATAATTTTATATCCCGAAGAGAACAATACAAATCTTGTTGAAGCGGAAAAGTTTAGCGAATACGTAAAAAATAGCGATTTACGTTTATTCAAAACAATATCGGGAGTGAATATCTATATTAAACAGTGAGGGGGCTGTCTCAAAAGCACGCCTGCTCGCGCGGGTATCTATCTCTCGATATATCGGAACAGGCAGTGCGTTGTTTGAAAAACAAACATAGTAATACAACTTTACACGGAAAGCATATATTCTTATATGTTTGATTATCAACTCGTATAAAATTCCTGGTCATCCGTGTTATCCGTGTGCTAAACAATTACAGCATCGCCTTCACCTGCTCGTACACATTTTTCGCAGTAAAGCCCAGTTTTTCGTCCAACACGTTGTAGGGAGCCGAGAACCCGAAGGATTCCAGACCGAATACTTTTCCGTTTGCTCCGACTAAGCCTTCGAGGTTTACAGGCAAACCCGCCGTAAGTCCGAATATTTTGCTTCCTTCCGGCAGCACTTCTTCCTGATACGCCGCGGGCTGACTGCGGAACAGTCCCTCGGACGGTACGGAAACTAATTTAACCGTAACGCCGTCGGCACGCAACAAAGCGGCGCCGTCGTTCAAAGTCGAAACTTCGGAGCCGGAAGCCAGCAGTATCACATCGGGATTTTCGTCGCTTTCCACCACATAAGCGCCCTTTGCAGCTTGCGCGGCTTCCGCTTTGCGGCTTGTTTTTGCCGGCAGGTCGTTGATGTTTTGACGTGAAAATATCAAGCCAGTCGGCGTATGCGTATTTTCCATCGCCAAACGCCATGCGACGGTCGTTTCTTCCACATCGGCGGGACGCAACACAAGCATCGAATTTTGTCCTTTATGGTTTTTCAGTTTTTCCATTAACCGCAATTGTGCTTCCTGTTCAACCGGTTCGTGCGTAGGTCCGTCCTCTCCAACGCGGAAAGCGTCGTGCGTCCATATAAATTTAACAGGTTGTTCCATCAGCGCCGCCATGCGGATAGCCGGTTTCATATAATCGGAGAAAACGAAGAAGGTGGCGCAGGCGGGAATAACGCCTCCGTGCAAACTCATCCCGATACACAGGCAAGCCATAGTCAATTCCGAAACGCCGGCTTGGAGGAAAGCTCCCGAAAAATCGCCTTTTGCGAAAGCTCGTGTTTGTTTCAGGAAACCGTCGGTTTTGTCGGAGTTGGAGAGGTCGGCGCTCGAAACAATCATGTTTTCCACCTGCTTTGCCAGTTCAGCCAACACGGTCGCCGAAGCCGCGCGGGTAGCTTGATTGGGCTTTTGCACGATAGCGTCCCAATGTATTGCGGGAACTTTGCCCGAAAAGAAAATTTCCAATTTTTCCACTAACGCAGGATTTGCTTTTGCCCATTCCGCCTTGGATGCTTGCTTTTGGGCGACGATAGTTTCCAATTCTTGGGCGCGTTTGGCATAAAGTTCTTTTGTTTCTTCAAAAATAACAAAGGGATTTTCAGGATTTCCGCCTAAGTTTTTTATTGTTTCTTCAAAAGACGCGCCGCTTTCGCCCAAAGGCTGTCCGTGTGTGGCGCACTGACGTTCAAAATTGGAGCCGTCGGCTTTCAACGCACCCTTGCCCATAATGGTTTTTCCGATGATAAGCGTTGGTTTTGCGTTTTCGGCTTTGGCTTCGGTCAGCGCACGGCGGATTTGTCCGGCGTTGTTTCCGTCAATTTCTATCACGCGCCAGTTCCATGCTTCGTATTTTTGTTTTACATTTTCGCTTGTTACGGCATTAGTTTCCGTCGAAAGCTGGATATTGTTCGAATCGTAGAACATAATCAGGTTATCCAAGCCCAAATGCCCGGCGATACGTCCCGCGCCTTGCGAGATTTCTTCCTGAATACCGCCGTCGGAAATAAAGGCGTAAACCGTCTGGCTCATTACTTCGCCAAAGCGGGCTTTCAGGAATTTTGCAGCAATTGCCGCGCCAACGGCATAGGTATGCCCTTGTCCAAGCGGACCGGAAGTATTTTCGACTCCCCTATCAACGTCCACTTCGGGGTGTCCGGGCGTAGGGCTACCCCACTGGCGGAACTGTTTCAATTCGTCCAAAGAATATTTTCCGGCGCAAGCCAAAACGGAATACAACATGGGCGACATGTGTCCGGGATCTAAAAAGAAGCGGTCGCGCCCTTCCCAACGCGGGTTCTGCGGGTCGTATTCCAGAAATTCGGAGTAAAGTACGTTGACAAAATCGGCTCCGCCCATAGCTCCTCCGGGATGCCCCGACTTAGCTTTTTCGACCATCGACGCCGACAAAATGCGAATGTTATCGGCTGCGCGATTGAGTTGTGAAATTGTGTTCATATTTTTGTAATTTATGGATTTATGATTTATAATTAAATTTCTGCTATAGTGCGTTTATTGTGTGATAAACCTTATCTCTAAACAACTCGTAATCATTGACAATTATTGCATTGCCATAACTGCTCAGCGAATTTTGAGATTGTGTAACTT
Organism: Prevotellaceae bacterium; assembly: GCA_031270425.1. Classification (GTDB taxonomy): domain Bacteria; phylum Bacteroidota; class Bacteroidia; order Bacteroidales; family Paludibacteraceae; genus H1. The sequence goes on from JAISXQ010000211.1 coordinate 2,705, forward strand.
GGAAATTCAGATTTTTGTAATAATTCATATAATCATTCAAAGTAGATAATTCCTCGTTTTCAGGAATATGTACAATGTAAATCAAAGTCTTGTTCGGCGTGTGGAAAAAGGTATCAATATTATCCTGCGACAAAGTCAGGTACTTTGCGGCGTTGTGAACAGTAAATGTTTCCCATTTCTTAATTTGTTTTGTCTTATTGTAATATGGTAGTTTGTCAAGTATAATAAAAATTTGAAAATACGGACATTTGTTACATCTTATATTAGCAGTTTCGCCGAGCATATTTTCAAAATAGTTGTTTGAATTTTGAGAATAATTCTGCATAACAAATTTTACGCCAACGCCTGCAATAGATTTTCCGTCTTTTGTGATT
>JAISXQ010000129.1 GCA_031270425.1 Prevotellaceae bacterium
GAGGCAAGGTCTAACTCCACACGGAAGCCATTCCACAAAGGAATCGAATCCGGTTTTTCATCTTCCTGCGCACAGACAGGGAGGCTAATTGCCAGTGTAGTAATTATAATGGCGATATAACTCGATATTTTTTGCATTCAGCGTGTTTACTTCGTTGTTTTTTATGGAAATGGAATCAATAAAATGTCCTGTAATTCCAACGGAATCAATTAAATGCGTAACAATGCACCCGCACTGGAAGGATAAATATTCTTCCGTATTCCGGTGCCAAACAATAAGCGTGTCAATGGTGTCGTTAAAAGCAATGCTGAACTTCGTTTCCTCCGCAAATTTATTCAGGTATAAATCGACGGACGACAGTTTTTTCTTATTGTCGGCTATCAGCGAATCGCTGTCAAGTCCCGAAACAGTTACGCTATCAATAGCAAATGATGAAAGACTTTGTTTTCCAAGAGCGTCAATAACCGCTTTTTTAAAATCAACCGACGCCACAACGAAGCGTTCTTTACGGCAATTTTCGTCCACCGCTTCGCAAGAGAAAAATGCAAAAGCGATTACAAAAAATACGATTATAGCAACATAATTTTTTTTCATTGTGTTACGCAAAACTTACATAAGTAATTGCACTTCTTTTTTCAACATTCCGAGTGTCGTTTCCGACGGCGTTTGTTCGCTTGAAGAATAGACCTGTACAATCATTTCAGCCAAGGCGGAAGCCTTAGCGTCGGGCGGACATTTCGAAGCGCACATGTTAATCAGGCGCAGCAAACTTTCCTGAGTAGCTTTCACCGCTTCCCAAAGTCGAGCGCTTACATAAATTTGTTGCGACGCATTATGCCCGAACTCCTGGCGTACCGTCGATAACAGTTCCCGTTGCAAGTCGAAACAAGTCATATCGGGTTTCACAACATTCAGCACAAGCGTATTGGGCATTGTTCGTTCCAAAAGCAATGCCAAACGCTCGTAAGCCCGTAAACGCACGGGGGTTACCTGCGATAAATTGTTTTTCCGCAATTCAAAGTTCCTCCTGCGTTCGTCGTTTTTCAACAGTTTATCTATCAACAGATACGCCGTCAGCAAAACGAGCAATGCCGGAATGGTGATGTAAAGTATGGTTTCCATATTTTTATATCTCTTTCTCTATCGAATAATTATTCCGTTCGCTGGAATTGCGCGAAACCAATTCGCCGAGGAAGCCCGCCAAAAACAGTTGCGTTCCGAGCAACATGGCTGTCAGCGCCAAGTAGAAATAGGGATTATTTGCCACCAAAGGCGCTTTGACCCCGGTATATAAAGCAATCAGTTTACTGCCGCCCACTACGCAAACCGCCACAAAACCCAGCACAAACATTGCGCTTCCCAAGAGTCCGAAAAAGTGCATCGGCTTTTTTCCGAACCGTGCCAGAAACCAAAGGGTTACCAAATCGAGGTAGCCATTTACAAAGCGGTTGAGACCGAATTTTGTTTCGCCGAACTGCCGTTTCCGGTGCTCGACGACTTTTTCTCCGATTTTGTTAAAGCCCGCGTTTTTCGCCAGATAAGGTATGTAACGGTGCATTTCGCCATACACTTCGATGCTTTTTACCACATCGGCGCGGTAAGCTTTCAGTCCGCAATTCATGTCGTGCAATTTAAGTCCGGTAACTTTGCGGGCTGTGGCGTTGTAGAGTTTCGAAGGCAGGTTTTTCGCCAGCTTCGAATCGTAACGTTTTCTCTTCCAACCCGAAACTAAGTCGTAACCGTCGTTTACAATCATCGAATAAAGCTCCGGTATTTCGTCGGGACTGTCCTGCAAGTCGGCGTCCATCGTAATTACCACATCGCCCGCCGCCGCCTGAAAACCGCAGTACAAAGCCGGCGACTTTCCGTAATTGTTGCGGAATTTAATCCCCCTGACTTGCTTGGGATTTTTTTCTTTTAATTTTTCGATAATCTTCCACGAAGAATCGGCGCTACCGTCGTTTACAAAAATGACTTCATAAGTGAAATTATTCTTTTCCATCACACGCTCAATCCACTCGTAGAGGGGAGAAAGCGATTCTTCTTCGTTATACAGCGGAACAACAATTGAAATATCCATAAAGTTTAAAATTTACCCCCAATCCCCCGAAGGAGGCTTTTCGTGTGCTACAAAAATGTTCTTACGTTTAACTGACGTAATTCCTTTCAAGGGTTTGGGGTATATTTCTTAATCAAACAGTCCCTTTTCTTTTTTTATGAAAAACGACATAAATACTCCTGTAAACGCACCTAAAAACACATTTACCCAAATGTACTGCATCGTGAAAGAGAAAGGATTCAGCAAGGTTTGCATATTGTCGTATATTTCGTCGGTCAATGGAAATTGCATTGATTCGAAGATTTTCATACTCTGTTCCAATAAATTTTCCAGATACTCTGGATTGATGAATTGGCAATAAATATATTTGGTAAGCGCGGAAACAATGGCTCCGAAAAAAAACATCAACAGTATGAGCGAAAAAGATTTTCCGTAGGAAATATAACCGCCGCAATCGCTGTTACGGAAACGAATCGCCATTTTGTAGGTCGCAATTACAATTATTATGGTAACCGCATAGCCCAAAAGCGATAAAACGGCATTTCCCGAAACATTGAGAAGAAAGTTGACGGAAAACAAAAGTCCTAAAATCAAGCCGCAGGACATGGCGGATTTAATGATATTCGGCGGCATAACAGTTTATAGTTTATAGTTTACAGTTTCGAATTTACAATTTCGAGTTTAACGGATTTCGAGTAAAACGGAACAAAGTTACAACAAAAAAGTTTAGAGTTTGCAGTTTAGAGTTTAAAAACTTTAAATGTAGTTTCAACAAATGAATGCAACTTTATTATTCTGTAAATTTAGGAAGAAAATTTCTTTTGGAGAATAAAAATTTAGTTTCGCTCTTGGTCTGTTATTGATTTTATACTGTATTTGTTTGATTTGCAAATTATTGATGTTGTTGAAATTTGTTTGTTATGAGTAAATATAAAAATGTTTTTTTTACCTACCTTTGCGGTTTATTTCAAGCGAAATAACAATTAAATATAATTAGCAAATTAGCAAATTAGCAAATTAGCAAATTAGCACATCAGCACATTAGCACATTAGCACATTAGCACATTAGCACATTAGCACATTAGCACATTAGCACATTAGCACATTAGCACATTAGCACATCAGCACATCAGCAAATCAGCACATTATTGTATGACACAAAAAATTCTTTTTTCCGTTGCGTTGTTTCTTGTTTCCGGCATAAGCATGGCGCAAAACCTGCAATTGCACTATGACCCGCGCAGTTCGTTATATGGCGACAACGTATCTCCGGAAAATTAT
>JAISXQ010000282.1 GCA_031270425.1 Prevotellaceae bacterium
CGGAACAAATTCCGCTGTCGAAAGGCATTTTTACCAATGAAACGATTGACGAGGTACAGACGGAAACCTACGGCGGGAACACCGGCGCGGCTTTTCAGTTTGACCGGCAGACGAAAAAAATCGGAGTCCGCTACGGCATTTCTTTGATAAGCGAGGAGCAGGCGCGTAAAAACCTGTACCGCGAAATACCGGATTTCGATTTGGACGCGGTAGCGCAAAAAGGACGGACAATTTGGAACGAAACATTAAGCAAAATCAAGGTAAAAAGTTCTTCGGAAGATGATAAAACCGTATTTTACACCTCATTGTACCGTACTTACGAGCGTATGATTTGCCTGTCGGAAGATGGAAAGTATTATAGCGGTTTCGACGGCAAGGTGCATGACGATAAAGGATTTCCTTTTTACAACGACGATTGGATTTGGGATACTTACCGGGCAACGCACCCTTTGCGGGTTATTATTGAGCCTGAAATACAGACCGATATGCTTCATTCGTTCATTCGTATGGCGGAACAGATGGAAAACTTCTGGATGCCGACTTTCCCCGAAATATGGGGCGATGGGCGCCGGATGAACTCAAACCACGGTGTGTCAACCGTCCTCGATTGTTACTGTAAAGGGTTGACCGGTTTTGATTTGGAAAAAGCGTACTTGGCTTGCCGGAATGCTGTTACGGAGAAAACCTTAGCCCCTTGGTCGGGTAAAAAAGCAGGCGAGCTGGACGAGTTTTATAAACAGAACGGCTATTTTCCGGCTCTGGCTCCGGGTGAAAAAGAAACTGCGCCCGAAGTGGATTTGTGGGAACGCCGCCAACCGGTTGCCGTAACATTGGGAACGGTTTACGACGAATGGTGTCTGGCTCATATCGCCAAACTGTTGGGAAAAACAGAAGATTATGAGTATTTTTTAGACAGAAGTTTTAATCACCGTAACCTGTTTCATCCCGAAACTAAGTTTTTCCATCCGAAAGACGCGAACGGAAAATTTATTGAAAATGTAGATTATCGTTACCATGGAGGATCTGGCGACCGCGACGCTTACGACGAAAACAACGCTTGGATTTACCGTTGGGATGTGCAGCACAATATCGCGGATTTAATTGAATTAATGGGTGGAAATAAGGCTTTTGTCGCAGAATTGGAACGTATGTACAATACGCCCCTCGGCAAGCCGAAATATGAATTTTACGCCATATTCCCAGACCATACAGGCAATGCAGGACAGTTTTCGATGGGAAACGAAACGGCTTTGCATATTCCTTATTTGTACAATTACGCCGGCGAACCTTGGCGCACGCAAAAGCGTGTCCGCAATTTGCTGACGCAATGGTTTCGCAACGACTTGATGGGCGTACCCGGCGATGAAGACGGCGGCGGAATGTCGGCGTTTGTCGTCTTTTCGCAGTTGGGATTTTATCCGGTTACTCCGGGATTGCCGATGTATGTTATCGGAAGCCCTGTTTTTGAACAGGCGGAAATACAATTAACAGGCGGAAAAACGTTTAAAATAAAGTGCCGTAACTATTCCTCCGAAAACAAATATATCCAGTCGGCTAAACTCAATGGAGAAGAATGGAATAAATCATGGTTTAGTCATGAAGATTTGATGCAGGGAGGCGTATTGGAATTTACAATGGGAAAATATCCAAACAAACGCTGGGCGTCAACTCAGGATGCAGTACCGCCATCGTTTAAAATGAAATAAAGAAAATGAAACTGAATTTAATTGCATGGATTGTCGGGTTAATTTTACTACCAACGAATACAATCGCGCAAAACAAAATTGTAAGTCGCTTGACTATACAGCCAACCCAGCTTGTAACTCATGATAATCCTGCGTTACAGCAGGTTGATTTGGTAATAGAAAGCGCGAAGGATTTGGAAAAGTGTTCTTTACAGGTTTTTAACGGAAAAAAACGAATAAATGCAGATGTTTCTTTTGACCTGAAAAAGGGAATCAGCAACGTCTCTGTTTTTTTACCCGAACCAACGCAAACGATACAAAGTACATGGATATTGACCAAAGGCTCTAAAACAATAATAAAAAAGGATTTTAAGTGGGAAGTTCCTCGCCATTGGACTATTTATTTGGTCAAATCAACCCATATTGATATCGGTTTGCATAACCCGCAATACAAGCAACGCTTGGAAACTACGGAATTAATTGACGAAGCAATAAAATTGGCAGATTTGGGTAAAACCAGACCCGGCGCTTCAAAATACCGGTATATTGTCGAGGGCATGTGGTGGTGGCTGAACTATGTGAAAGAGCGGGACAAGCATTCGGTGGACAAGGTAATAAACGAATATGTCAAGAAAGGCTATCTTGGAATAGGAGCTTCCCATTCGGGGAATCACACGCAAGTGTTTGGAGAAGAAGAAATGTGCAGGAGCGCTTATTATACCAAACAGTTGAAAGACCGGTGGGATGTAAATACCGGTTTTATGATTTTTGCGGATAACAACGGAATTTCGTGGCCTTTGGTATCGACTTATGCAGATGCAGGCATAAAGTATATGGGCTACTTCCCAAACAGTTGGAATCCTCCTACTGTTGGCGAGAGTAGAATTGGAGTAGAATATGATTCCGGATTGCCTCATTTATTTTACTGGCGTTCGCATGACCGGAAAGATAGCATTTTGGTGTGGACGGCGCCATCCTATGTCTGGGCAAGTTTTTATTTTGGTATCCAGACTTGTATTGCGCGTCCGCCTTTCTTCGTCGAGCCTGATACAATAGCTCCCCGCCTTGTTAAACAGTTGGCAAATTTAGAAGCCCGTTATCCTTATGATGTATGGTTGGTTTCAAACTACGACGACAACGATTACGAAACTACCAATCTGGTTTCGTCCAATGTTGTTCATGCATGGAATAAAAAATGGCAATGGCCCCAACTTCGTACCGTAGGGGATATGTCGGAGCCATTCCGCATCGTCGAAGAACGTTTTGGCGATAAAATCCCGACTTTGGAAGGAACAATGACAGGCGGTTGGGCGCAACATCCCTTATCTACCCCGGCATTATTGGCAAAGAAAAAAGAAGCTGCGCGTCTTTTACCTGTGGCGGAAAAACTGTCAACCATAGCTTACCTTACAAATCGAAATTATTTATATCCGAAAGTTGCTTATGAAAGAGCCTGGGACGCTTTGATTTGTAATGACGAACATGGATACGGAGTAAGTTCTTATAAAGGACGGAGCGTTTTCGATACGTGGATGCAAAAAAAGGATTGGATTGATTTTGGCTTGGAAACCGGAAAGCAAGAAAGCAAACGCGCTTTAAAAGCAATAGCATCGCAAATTGGTGCAACTCATCCTGCCATAATGGTTTTTAATCCGCTTTTACAAAAACGTTCCGAAATTGTAGAAATAGAACTCCCCGGCAGTTATAGCGATATAAATGCAGTTGTGGATCCTGATGGTAATTTGATTAAAGCGCTTAGAAATGGGAATACAATACGATTTGTCGCCCCGGATATTCCTCCGGTTGGTTATACGGTTTATTATTTATCTAATGACGACAAACAACAAACAGTTGAGCAACGAAATAATAATACTCCTCCGGTACTCGAAAACCGTTATTATCGCTTGGTATTTAATGAAAAAGGAAGTATTGTTACCATTTTTGACAAAGAATTGGGTATGGAACTGCTAGATCAATCGTCTATATATAATGCGAATCAATTTATTTATACAAATAATGCGCATAAAAGCTTTTCGAGACTTACATCCGCCGGTTTCATAATCGAAAAATCTTTTATCGACCAAACAGTAGTTGCACATTTGAAAGACGAATTGAGCGGCGCAAAGATTATTCAACGGGTAACGCTTCCTTTTAATGAAAAAAGAATTGACATAGATAACACGCTAGACCAAGTTCGCGGATTAGCAGAAGAAAACCGGTGGAACCGCTTCGGCTATTATGCCTTTCCTTTTAATGTGGAGAATCCTCAATTTAGGATAGAACTGAATGGTTGCGATGTGGATCCTTTCAAAGATCAAACCGGACACGGAACCGATGCTTATCACGCCGCCAATAACTGGTCGCACGTAGGAAACAATGAATTTGGTATTACCTTAGTTCAACACGACAGTCATCTTATAGAGTTGGGACAAATACACAAAATGAAAAATACCATTGATAAGAAAGCGGCGTCTTCTCACCTTTATTCTTATATTTTTAACGATTGGTTATACTCCCACGCGCACGCATCAGGACCTTCGGACATGAATTTGCATTACAGGTATACTATTTACAGTCATGCCGGAGATTATAAAGAAGCGAATATCGCAACATTTGCCGATCGGGTAGTCAATCCTGTATTGGCAGGATTAATTCCATCCGCGCAAAAGGGATATTTGCCGCTTTCTCGTAATTTCGTATCTTCCGATAAAGATAATATCCGGCTTTTGGCTTTAAAACTGACAGACGACCCGGGACAGGGGATCATAGCCCGGTTCCACGAAACAAAAGGAGAAAACAGTAATGCCAATTTCAATTTCGGTTGGGGAGACAATCTTTTATTTACGTTATGTTCAATTACCGAAAAAGATAGAGCAAAATTGAAGAACGCCGGATTTTCCATTGCTCCCTACGGATATTCAACTTTGCGCATCCAACAACAGAGTTCATTGCTTCAACCTCCTGTAATTGAGATAAATAATATATCGGACAATTCGCTTACATTGGAATGGAAAAAGGTCGAAGGAGCAAGATACTATAACATCTACCGCGCTGAATATGCTGATTTTATTTCAAATGAATATAGTTTTTTAACAAGCGCGAACAATGTATCTATTAACGATGAATACGTAACGCAAGGCATAACCTATCATTATAGAGTTGCAGCAGTGGATACAAAAGGACGGCAAGGACATTTATCAAGCGTTGTTTCGGCGGCGGCTTTGGCGGAAGGAAAGTCGGCTCCTGCAAAAGTAGGTAGTTTTTATACCGGTTTAATTTCCAAACCTCGCGCATGGCGTGCCGATGAAGACAATATCCTGTATTTGCAATGGGGGCAAAACAAGGAAAAAGATATATCCCACTATGAACTTTACAGAAGTACTAATCCCGATTTTGAACCAAACAAAAATGCGTTTTTAAGAAAAGTACAACCCGGCGCCTATGCTGCGGTGATAGCCGAAGACAACGGTTTGCTTCCTTATACAACGTATTACTACCGGGTTCTTGCAGTAGATAACGATGGTAACAAAGGAGAATGCAGCGATGTATTTTCGGGAACTACGCGAGAGTTAATTATAAAGTGACGCGAAATAAAACAAA
>JAISXQ010000144.1 GCA_031270425.1 Prevotellaceae bacterium
ATATGAAAAATGGTCATGGGATAACTCGTTAAAAAAAGAACTTGATTCTCGTGAAATATGCGAATATGATAGTAATATGAACTTAACAAAGCGCTCATGCAAAGACAACAGGGGGCGGCGCGAAGAAGTGTATAAAAATGGTTTGATTGTGGAAAAAAGTACGTTTGATAAAAACGGGGAACCGGAATCAATATCTTATTATACATACTATCCCTATTCGCCTGCCGTCAAACCCAGAAAATAGCGAAAGAATATGATCATCCTCACCTTCCCAAAATCACGCTCCAAAAACTACCTCCATGCCGTCAAACTGGCATCCAAATTTGACGGCTATGCCGGCGAGCGCAATAATAATGCCGTGTCTTTCGCTCCGAAGGATATTAACGAAAAGTGGGAGTATTTCAGTATGCTTTTCTGGACGACCGTAGACTGGTCGGGCACATTTATTGAATACGACGGGGATAGATTCTATTCCCACTCCGATAAAACGCGCATATTCTACGCGCTCCAGGAGGCGCACTCCAATTGGATGTGGAATACGTCAAGTCGCATCATTCAGCATTTCAGCCCGAACATCGAAAGCAAGAAGGCCGAATCGCTCGATATTGATTCCATGACAAACAAACAGATCGATGAACTCATCGACCGAAAACTAATAGAAAACAAAAAGATATGAACATCAAACGAGTATGCCAATTCCTGCTCGACAAAGAGCCGGGAAAGCCCGACGCAAGATTGCGATACCGCATCAAGTGGAATCGCAACCAAAACATCGTATCCCGCAATGTAGGCTACCGCGTAGATGTCGATAAATGGAGCCTGGAGACGCAGCGATGCAAAAATAACACAACGCACGGCAAAAAGAAAATTACAGCCGGTGTTATAAACAAAGAGATACAGCGCGTTGAAAGCGTTGCGGATGAAGTATTTGCATATTTCGAGCTTTCCGATAAATCGCCCTCCGTGGCCGAGTTTTGCGCCGAATTTGACAAACTTCTGCACGCTGACGGAGGTGGAGTGAAAGGCCAAAGCCTGTTCGATGTATACGAGAGCTTTATTAAAAAAACGGGTGAGATGAACTCGTGGAGCGAAAGAACCGCACTAAGGCATAAGAGTACAATGCGGCATCTTCAAAACTATAATCCCCGCCTTACATTCGGCGACCTGACAGAGGACATCCTTCTTGATTTCACGAAACACCTGCAAACCGCAGGCTGCATGTTCCGGTATAAAAGCCTGGAGCGCGGCATGAAGAACTCTACCGTAGCCAAAAATATTGAACAATTAAGGGGGTTTCTGCGGTGGGCCAAAAAGAACGGGAATCACAAGGGCGTTTCGGATGACTTTCACCCAAAACTCAAGAAGTCCGAAAATGAGTTGATTTACCTTTCGTGGAGCGAATTGATACACCTTTATAGCTTCGACTTCAAAGAGAATCAATTAATCCGGGTACGCGATGTCTTTTGCTTCATGTGTTTCACTTCATTGCGATACTCCGACGTGGCGAAATTAACCCGTTCCGACGTGAAAGCAGATCACATCAGGGTGGTCACAAAGAAAACGGTCGACGGCCTTAGAATCAACCTGAACAAATACAGCCGGGCCATCCTTGATAAATACAAAGAGGAGACTTTCCCGGAAAATAGAGCGCTGCCCGTTATTTCAAATGTGAGGATGAACAAATATTTAAAGAAAATGGGCGAAGCGGCAGGATTCAACGAGCCGCTAAGAAGCGTATATTTTATCGGAGCAAACAGGCACGAAGAAGTGCAACCCAAATATGCGCTACTGACAACCCATTGCGGGCGGCGAACATTCGTAGTCAATTCCCTGTACCTCGAAATACCGGCAGAAGTGGTAATGTCATGGACGGGACACGCCGATTACGATTCGATGCGCCCGTACATAAAGATAGTAGATGAGTTGAAAAGCGAAGCGATGAAAAAGTTCGATGAAAAATAGTCCTGCCTGCCTAAAATCGGGGACTAAAAAAGGTTTAGTTTAATAGAGAACATTGCATCATGTTACACTTGCTACGTTCTATATTGCAGAATAATAAAAGATTTATAAACTCCGCTAAATTTTACTGTATTTTATTTGTATTCTTGGTGAGACAACAAAGAATCCTTGTAAACGACCGGTTTGCAAGGATTTTATTTTCAATATGCGAAAAAAGCGCCCTATTTTTATTTCCTCTTCTCTCCCAAAAAAATAAATCCGAATACATGATTATAATTCAAAAACAATTACTACTTTTGGCATAAAGACTGTTTAAGATAAAAACAACACGGTATGAATGACTTCGGGCCTTTCATTATAATTCAATTATCGACAACGAAGTTGCGGAACGTGTTTCATTTTTCAAATAACCATACAAAAAGAATATCTTATGGAAGAAGATAAAAAGGAAATTAGTAAGGAATACACGAATGGCGAAGTGACCATCGTATGGAAACCGGATAAATGTTTCCACGCAACATTCTGCTGGCGCGAAGCGCCCGAA
>JAISXQ010000152.1 GCA_031270425.1 Prevotellaceae bacterium
ATGTTATAAGAATACCATAAGCATGTTATTGTGCCCATATAAAAAAATGCGAATTTTGTATTTATATAATTTTCTACGGACAAGTACGTGTTTGAAATTAATTTATATTATTTTTCTGAGTACATGACAAAAAATTGTTTTTTAGATATAAACCACAACAGGACACAATAGATTTGCGAATTTATTAATCTGTTAATTTGCGAATTCGCGAAGCGGTAAAGAATAATTACTTTTTGTCGTTGAATTTGGAGTTTCAAAAAAAAAACGTTACTTTTACGGCACACAAAATCAATATAGTATAAAATAACGCCTACATTAAGAAAAGATCATGTCGATAAACAAAGTAATTTTAGTGGGTAACGTAGGGAAAGATCCTGACGTCCGTTATCTGGAAAAAAACGTAGCTGTAGCCAATTTCCCTTTGGCTACAACCGAACGGGGGTACACCATGCAAAATGGAACGCAAGTACCGGAGCGCACAGAGTGGCACAACATAGTTGTTTGGAGAAGTTTAGCCGAACTGGCTGAAAAATACATCCGAAAAGGAAGTCAATTGTATGTGGAAGGAAAATTGCAAACACGCTCGTGGGAAAAAGACGGTATCAAAAGATACACCACGGAAATTTATGCCGAAAACATCCAGCTCTTAGGCAAACGACCGGATCAAGCGGACGGCGGCGCAGTAGCAAATGCCGCTCCGGCTTCACAAGATAATCCGGAAGCAACGCCGGGAGAAGTAGAGGATGATTTGCCATTCTAATTTATATGTTTCAAAAGTGTTTTAGCACACGGACGACGCGGACTCTATTATTTATTTGTGCAACATCCGTAGTGTCCGCGTCATCTGTGTTCTTTTGATACAGCCCCTTCGAGACAGTTCTTTTTTGTTTTTTACAAAGGGATTTTTTCTATTTCAATCCTTTCGCAACTTCCACCAAACGTACAAATTCGCGCCTGTAACCCTGTTTGTCGTTTCCGTAACCGCTTTTTGCCAGAGTTACAACGTCGTCGTAATCCGCCTCGCCTTTAAACGGCGAATCTCTTAAAATCTGTGCGAACATCGCCACTGCCGCCGCGAATTTGAAATCGTCCGAAACTTTGTTGCCTCCGTTGTCCGTTACCGGTAAATCGAGTTTCGTACTTACGTGCTTATCCGGCAGTTTGTAGCGTAATTTCACGGTCAGCAGTTCGGGCGAATTGCTGTATGTTGCGTTCTCCGGTTGTGCAGTTTTTTGATATTTCAGTTCGTCCACATTGGCAAAATTGCTTTTTACGCCAACCGGAACGATTTCGTATAAAGCTGTTACCGTATGTCCCGCTCCCATTTCTCCGGCGTCTTTGCCGTCGTCGTTAAAATCTTCCTTGTCCAGCAGGCGGCTTTCGTAACCCACTAAACGATAGGCTTGTACTTTTGCCGGATTAAATTCGATTTGCAGCTTCACATCTTTCGCTACGGTGTGCATGGCGGAGCCGAATTCGTTTACCAATACCTTGTTCGCTTCCTGCAAATTATCGATATAAGCCGCGTTGCCGTTGCCTTTTTCGGCAAGGGTCTGCATGTTGGCGTCTTTGTAATTTCCCATTCCATAGCCGAGCACGGAGAGAAAAATCCCGCTTTTTCGTTCGCGCGCTACCATGTCTTCCACCTTCGTTAGAACTTACTCCTACATTAAAGTCGCCGTCGGTGCAAAGTATGATGCGGTTGTTGCCGCCTTCGATAAAATTCTTTTTGGCTATTTCGTATGCCAATTTTATGCCGGCTCCTCCGGCGGTGGAACCTCCCGCAGTCAAGTTGTCCAAGGCTTCGCGTATTTTCTGCTTGTCGGCTCCCGATGTGGACGGCAGTACCTCGCCTGCGCGACCGGAATATACGACAATGGCGACTTTGTCCTTTTCGCGCAGATTGTTTACCAACAGTTTCATCGACGATTTTACCAAATCCAGACGAGTGGGACCGTACATGGAACCCGACACGTCGATAAGGAAAACAAAGTTGCTTGCAGGTAGATTTTCGCCGGCAATTTCTTTGGCTTTTACGCCGATGCGCACGAGGCGGTGTTGGTTGTTCCAAGGACATTCGCCTGTTTCGGTCGATATTTTTACCGGATCTTTTCCGTTTGGCTGTTCGTAGTCGTAGCTGAAATAATTGATAAATTCTTCGACCCTTACAGCGTCTTTCGGCGGTAACTGCCCTTGATTGACGTGCCTCCGGAAGTTGGAATAAGCGGCGGCGTCCACATCTATCGAAAAGGTTGACAACGCTTCGCTGCTCGCCAAAATGAACTTGTTTTCCTTAAAAGAATTGTATTCTTCCGTACTCATAGCGTCGTAGCTGACGCTTGCCGCAGGATAAGAATTCATTTGTTTTGAAAGTCTTTTGTTGCGCTTTGCCAAGCCTGCCGTCTTTTCTTCCAGTTGCGTTCCGTATCCTGTGACTACTGTTTCGTACAACATCTGCGTATCGGGTTCAAGCTGTACGTCGATTTTGCGGTTATCCTTGATTTTTATTTCCTGTTTTTTATAACCTATGTATAAAAATGTCAGGATGTCGCCTTTGTCAACTAAAATGATGTATGCGCCGTTTATATCGGTAATGCTGCCCGTATTTTTCTTTTTCGATACAACGCTGACTCCTATGAGAGCTTCGCCGGTTTGACCATCGCTGACTGTTCCCGTTACGATAATTGACTGAGAATAACTTACGCCGCAAAATAAAATGGCAATGATGATTGCCGTAAAAATCTTCGTTTTCATAATTTTGATGTTTTTAATTTTTAAACTTAAAAAATATAGAGTTTTCTTCTTAATAGATAACTTTTCGATACAAATTCCATAAAAAGACAAAATTATTTTGCATTTTTGTAGTGTAATCTGCTTGAAAAGTAATAATTAAACTTATTCCGCTTTGTGATTTCTAAAAAGAAAGACATACCGAACCAAACGGAAAAGACGGATGAAGAACTGCTCCGCCTCTACCGCGAAACGGATTGCACGGAATATTTCGGGCAATTATACAACCGTTATATCGCGTTGGTTTACGGCGTATGTTTAAAATATTTGAAAGACGAAGAAAAAGCCCGGGATGCGGTAATGAATATTTTTGAATTTTTATTGGGGCGGGTTGCGCTTTTTCACATTCATACTTTCAGAACATGGTTGTACAGTGTCGTTAAAAATCATTGTTTATCGTTGCTGATTGAGAAAAAACGTGAAATAAAGCTCGAATTTCAGGAGAATTTTATGGAATCGGACGCCGTTTTGAGTCTATTAAGCGAAGAAGAGGAGGATGACGAATTAAAGGATGTTTTGAATAAATGCCTTGAAAAACTGCCCAAACCGCAGAAAACATCCATCGAATTGTTTTTTTATGAAGAATTTTCGTATGTTGATATTGTTGATAATACCGGCTATAACCTTAAAAGTGTGAAAAGCTATATTCAAAACGGAAAGCGGAATTTGAAAATTTGTATTGAAAAAAGAACAGGGAAAATTTAACCCCATGAAGATACTTGATTACATAAAAGGCAATAAAAAAGGAAAGCAAGCGCACGATGTGGAGTTTGAAGCCATGCGCGATTCTTTTTTGGCGGATGCAATCGAAGGTCTTGAATCGGTGAAAGGCGAACATTCGGAGAACATAAGCCGGTTGCAGGAGAGGATAATGCAGCAATCCGCATCGACCCGAAAACGAAGCCGTTATTTATGGACTTCGATTGCGGCAGTTTTTCTTATGCTGGTTATCGGAAGCGTTGTTTTTCTGTTCGAATATCCGCGTGAGGAAACAGCGTTTGCAGCGGGACAACAATTGCCTATTGAATTTCGGATGTATATTCCGCCGCGACCGGCGGATATTGCTGCGCGGGTAGAAAAGAAATGGATTCAGCAGGAAAAAACGGAAGAAATAAGAGATAGCGTAAAGTTGTCCGAAAACGCTTTAACGGAAGAACAACCCGCCAAAATGGAAGATCAGGAAGTTTTTGCCGTCCCCGACAGTAAATTAGCTGCCATTATCGCCGAATCCGAAAGTATCTTCCAAAAATCCCGGCAAGAAACAGTGTTTTCCGGTCGGGCGGCAGGCGTGGCTGTATCCCAATCAAATGCGTTAAAAATAGAAACGCAATTGACTTCCCGAACAATAACGGGCAAGGTAAGCGATAAGTATGGAGAGCCTTTACCCGGCGTTAGCGTCATGCTTAAAGAGACAAACAGGGGAAGCTTAACCGACGTGGACGGGCGGTATTCGATTGATGTTGCGGATGTGAAAAATCCCAGCCTGATAGTTAGTTACATTGGCATGGAAAGCGTTGAGGTAAAAAATCCCGCAACGTATCAAGATATTGCGATGAAGGAAATCGAAGCGCTGTTGGATGAAGTGGTTGTGGTGGGATACGGCGCTCAGCGTAAAAGCAACATGACCGGCTCAACAAGCGATTCCGGCGTTAAGCCGCAGCCCGTCGCCGGAAAGCAGGCTTATAACGAATATTTGAAAGAGAATATGATAAAACCCTCCGCGGACGCATGTGAAAATAAAAAAGGGCGGGTAACGCTCGTTTTTCACGTCGATTCTACCGGAACGCCTGTTAATATCCGAATTAAAAAAGCGCTTTGCCCCGACTTTGAAAAAGAAGCGATCCGCTTGATAAAAAACGGTCCGAAATGGACGCCAGGAACTGAGGAAGCCGAAGTTCATGTGCGTTTTTAATTATCCTGTCCATTGCCGGATTTTGGAGTAAGTTCCTCTAAAACATTCGCGCATGCCGACAAAAATTTTCAACAAGGTGAATTCCTCGCATCATTCTATCCATCAGAGCAATCAGTCTTTAAATCTATAAAGTAATACCGGAGGAAATGCCGTTCCGCCAAATTCTACCGTAAGCCTGTCAACTGAAAGTATATTTCTTGTCCGTTTTATATTGCCTAATTTGCACAAAAAATTTTTTACTTGTAGTTACATTTTTTAATTATAGCCATTAAGTAAAGAAATGATTAATAATGTACCTTTTTTGTTGATTTAACAACCCTCTTTAATTTATTAATGAAGTAATTTTACGATTAATTTTTTATAAACGTATAAATTCATTAAACATGAAACACTATTTTTTCACTTCGCTTTCACTACTCCTGTTTGGATTTTTTTATTCGAATGTTTCGGCTCAATCGCTGATGATTGCGAATTTCGAAGGTGATGGCACCGACTTGATTTGCAATAAACGTTTCATAACGCTTGAAGGCGGTAATCCTTTTGAAACTGTTGATAATCCATACAATACAGGAAATAATCCCTCTTTGAAGGTAATGAAAGTTTCTCCGGTTTATAAAGCAGGAGGTTTCCGCTTGAATTTAAGCGCCAATATTTCCACCAATGACACACGGATAACCGATGGCAAAACTTACAATGCGCTCCGGTTGAAATATCGTGTGAACAATACCGAGGAATTTCCCGCATTGAATGCCGGAATAAGAATAAATGGTCAGGAAAGTTGTTCGGCAAAGGCGCGATGGCAAGATAAAACCGAAGACTGGAAAACAGCATTGTTCATATTTACAACATTTCCTTCGGGTACGATGACTTATATCGAAATAGAACCTTATCAGGAAACTTGGACAGAATCCGGCGTTGCAATACAGGATTTAGAAATATATATTGACAATGTGGAACTGGTGCGTTTTGAACCGGTTGAAAAACTAATGGTGCTTAATTTTGAAAACAATGGAAGTGATAAAATGTGCAGTGAACGTTATGGACCCGTAGGAAGCGGAAGCACACTGACCATTGTAGATAATCCTTATAAAGAAGGGAATAACACATCGGAAAAGGTATTGAAAATTTCGGATGTAGTTCAATACGGCGGTTTTCATTTGAATCTGACACGCAATATAACGAATGAAAGTGATAAAATTGTAAATGGAACAGAATATACCGGTTTTCGGATGAAATACAGGGTTAATGATCCGGCTTCTTTTTCAACACAGTCGGCGGGTATTAATCTTAACGGGATGAGCAATTTTACTGCGACCGGAGCATTTTCCGATACGGATAAAGATTGGCAGACTGTTACTTTCACTTTCGAAACATTGCCTGCAAATATTGCCAACATACAAATACAGCCATACAAAAAAACGTGGACAAATGCAGGTTCGCCAATTTCCGGATTGGAAATTTATGTAGATGATATGGAATTGTTCAAAATGGACGATTTTTCAGAAGGATTGTTGAATACGATTACGGTAAATGGAAAAGAATTGGAATTTTTTGAGCCGGAAACGAAAGAATATACATGTTATCTTCCTTACACGACTACCGAAATCCCATTGGTTGAATTTACGCCATCAAAATCCGGGCAGATTGTAAGCGTTACTCCTGCCGCGAGTTTAACAGGAACAGAGGCAGAAAGAACTTCCATCTTGATTATTACTGAAAACGCCGAAGAAGTATCGCGCTACAATATCACATTTGAAGTTATTCCGGAATTGGATATTTATATCTGTTTAGGGCAATCAAATATGAGTGGATACGGTGAAATTGCAAATGAGGACAGAGGAGTTATTGAAGATACTTATCTGCTAACTCCAAATACGAACTTTGAGCCGGCGGAAGTGCCTCTGAACAAATATTCTACGATAAGTAACGGAACGTATGCAAAAATAAATCCTGCTTATGGTTTTGCAAAAGCATTAATCGGCAAATCAACCAATCCGGTCGGACTTTTGGTAAATGCGCGTAATGGCTCTGCTATTGATTGGTGGAAAAAAGGGAACACGCAATACAAATTGTACGAACAGACATTGGAACGCGCCAAAGAAGCGCGGAAATGGGGAAGTGTCAAAGGAATTCTCTGGCACCAAGGCGAAAGCGATTCATGGCAGGCTTCGGCTTATCCTGACTTGTTAGAGGCATGGGTAAATGATTTTCGCGCTGATTTGGGCGACACGAACAACGAAATATATTTTGTTGCAGGAGAACTTGCTTATTGGCGGCAAAACGGTACCGGTTCCACTGCTTTTAACGAGATGATAAGAACAATATCAACTTTTATACCTAATTCTGATTGGGTTTCGGCCGATGAACTAACTCCGTGGGCGAATACAGACGATCCTCATTTTGACAGGGAGAGCAATATTATTTTAGGCGAACGATATGCAGAGAAAGTGATTAATAAATTCTACGATTTTACGACTTCGGAGAATATAACCGATAAAGATGGCGTTAGCGACATACATTGCATATTAAACGGAAACCGGTTAGTGGTAAATAATACAACAAATACAACGCTAAGAATATCAATTTATGATATATTAGGGAAAAGTATTTTTGTAGAAGATACTTCGGAATCGGCATATTTTATTTTACATCGGGCGGGTATATACATTATTTGCTTATCCGGCGAGAAAGATAGAAAAGTGGAAAAACTTATCATAAAATAAAAGAGGTTGGGGCTGTCTCAAAAGTCCACAAATTACTTTTGAGACAGTTCCCTGTTTCACAAGTCTCCCCTTTGGAAACTTGACTTTTTACTCCGCCAGCAAAATTTCCATAATCGCTACCGCCGCTTTTGCCACCGGGGTTCCGGGACCAAATACCGCCGCAACGCCGGCTTTGTACAGGAAGTCGTAATCCTGTGCGGGAATAACGCCGCCGGCAATAACGATAATATCCTCGCGTCCGAGTTTTTTCAATTCGTCGATCACCTGCGGAACAAGGGTTTTGTGTCCTGCCGCCAAAGACGAAACGCCAAGTACATGCACGTCGTTTTCCACCGCCTGTTTTGCCGCTTCCGCCGGAGTTTGAAACAGCGGTCCCATATCCACGTCGAATCCGCAGTCGGCATAACCCGTAGCTACGACTTTGGCGCCGCGGTCGTGTCCGTCCTGTCCCATTTTGGCGACCATAATCCGCGGACGGCGGCCTTCTTTTTTCGCAAATTCTTCCGTCAACTCGCAAGCCCGCTTGAAAGTTGCGTCGTTTTTAGTTTCTGATGAATACACGCCTGATATTGTTCTGATAGTTGCTTTATAACGTCCTGCTACTGCTTCGCAGGCGTCTGATATTTCTCCCAATGATGCGCGCACGCGGGCAGCTTCAACCGCCAATTCGAGCAGATTGCCCTCGCCTGTGCGGGCGCATTCGGTGATGGCTTCCAATGCCTTTTTTACATCGGCTTCGTTGCGGTTGGCGCGCAATTGCTGCAAACGCTCGATTTGCTGCGCACGAACGGCTGTATTATCCACTTCGAGGATGTCGATCGGATCTTCTTTTTCGAGGCGGTAGCGATTCACTCCCACAATAACCTGATTGCCTGAGTCGATGCGCGCCTGTGTACGGGCTGCCGCTTCTTCGATGCGCATTTTAGGGATGCCGGTTTCGATAGCCGCCGCCATGCCGCCGAGTTTTTCCACTTCTTCAATCAATGCCCAGGCTTTTTCCGCCAGTTCGTTGGTCAAGGTTTCTACGTAATACGAACCCGCCCACGGATCGACTTCGCGGCAGATGTCGGTTTCCTGCTGGATATAAATTTGCGTGTTGCGTGCGATACGCGCCGAGAAATCGGTCGGAAGCGCAATGGCTTCGTCCAGCGCGTTGGTATGCAGCGATTGCGTATGTCCCAAAGCCGCTCCCATCGCTTCGATGCAGGTTCGTCCCACGTTATTGAACGGATCCTGCTCGGTGAGCGACCAGCCCGACGTTTGCGAATGAGTTCGCAACGCCAAAGATTTCAGGTTCTTCGGATTGAACTGTTTTACGATTTTCGCCCACAGCAAACGTGCTGCACGCATCTTGGCGATTTCCATAAAGTGGTTCATGCCGATAGCCCAGAAGAAGGACAGGCGGGGCGCGAAAGCGTCGACGTCCATACCTGCGTTCACTCCTGCGCGAAGGTATTCCAAACCGTCCGCCAGAGTATAAGCCAATTCGATGTCGGCGGTTGCGCCGGCTTCCTGCATGTGGTAGCCCGAAATGGAAATGGAGTTGAACTTCGGCATATTT
>JAISXQ010000168.1 GCA_031270425.1 Prevotellaceae bacterium
CGAACGGATTACGGATTGTCTTCCTGACTTTTCCCATTGTCGGCTTTCAAATGGTAACGGCGAATTTTTTTCAAAGCATCGGGATGGCGGGAAAGGCGATATTCATGTCGTTAAGCCGTCAACTTTTGTTTTTGCTTCCCTGTTTGTTAGTTTTTCCGTATTTTTGGAGTATAAACGGCGTGTGGTTCAGTATGCCGGTTGCCGATTTCATATCGAGCATCATTGCGGCTGTTATGCTTATCCATCAGTTTAAAAGTTTTAAAGAAAAAGATAAAATGATTTTAAAATAAATACTATGAGTAGTGATATATTGTATAAAGAAGAATCTTATCGGATTATAGGTTCAGCAATGGAAGTTTACAACACATTGGGTCGCGGTTTCATTGAACTTGTCTATCAAGAAGCCTTAGAAATGGAATTTAGAGAAAGAAACATTCCTTTTATACCACAAGCGCCGATTGAAGTTTATTATAAAAAACAAAAGTTAAAAAGAAATTTTATAGCCGATTTCTTTTGCTTCGACGATATTTTGGTAGAAATAAAAGCTGTTTCTAAAATACTGCCTGAACATGAAGCTCAGATTATTAATTATCTGAAAGCAACAAATATACAATTAGGTCTGTTAATTAACTTTGGCGCCGAAAAGTTGGAATATAAAAGATATTTGAATATATATTAAACTCAAAACTCAGAATTCAAAACTCAAAACTCAGAATTTAAAACTACGAATTACACGAATTACACTAATAATAAGAATTACAAAAATAATAAGGATTACAAAAATTTCGTGTAATTCGTGTAATTCGTAGTTTTAAATTCTCAATGTATAAATAATAAGGATTACAAAAATTTCGTGTAATTCGTGTAATTCGTAGTTTTAAATTCTCAGTGTATAAATTTTTAGTACATGAATATGAACACAAATTTTGTAGTAAACATCGGACGCCAATTGGGAAGCGGCGGACGCGAAATAGGGGCGAAACTTGCCGGAAGCCTGCAAATTGCTTTTTACGATAAAGAGTTGATTAACCTGGCTTCGAAAGAAAGCGGACTATCCGAAAAACTATTTGAAGCCGCCGACGAAAAAACCGCTTTCTCATTGAAAACCGGCGTACTTGGACTTCGTTCTTCCGTTATAACCGACGGATTTACAAACAATTATCTTTGCAACGAAACATTATTCAAAATCCAAAGCGACGTCATACGCGAACTTGCCGGAAAACAATCCTGTGTATTTGTAGGGCGTTGCGCCGATTATATTCTGCGCGACCATCCCCGTACTTTAAATGTGTTTATATGCGCCGGTTTGGAAGACAGAATACGGCGCGTGGCAAAAAACCTCGATTTACCGGAAAAGAAAGCCCGCGAACTGATTGAAAAAACGGATAAAAAACGCGCCGCGTACTACAATTATTACAGTAATAAACAGTGGGGCGCGGCTTCCACCTATCATTTGTGCATCAATTCTTCGGTATTGGGCATTGAAGCGACGGTAGATGTTGTCCGGCAAGTGTTGGATAAAAAGTTAAATGCCCGATAGGGGGATTTTTGATTCGTGCAACGCAAGAAACTGCAACGTTGCACTGTCCTGTCCCTCACCTCTCTCCCCCTTCGGGTACTCTCTCCCCAAGGAGAGAGACAACGGAAAAGAGCTTTTAGGTTAGGAGTCTTAAAAATTTTTTTATAATAATTTTCATCATTTTTTTCTTTTTTGTGGAAAATTGTTTTACCTTTGCACCGGAAAAAGTCAGGATGTTGATATTATACGCCTTTTATAGACATTTTTATCGGAAATACCGGTAATAGCATCAAAAAACGGCGTAATATTGCAGTTCGTAATTCATATTTTTTATTTTATATAGAAAAAACTTGCGTTGCACAGATTAGAAACAAAATAAAGTAAACAAGAAAAAAAATTATTAACCAGCGTTTTAAATTCGCGTAATTCGCACAATTCGTAAAAAGAAAATGAAAATGAAAGTATTATTCGTAACCGCTCTTGCCCTTACATTAGGCATGAGCAGCGCCCTTCAAGGGCAAGCCGTAATCGAAAAAGAATCCGGCGACTGCGGCGCATCCGCCACCTGGGCTGTTATCGACTCGGCGGGAGTGGGGGATTACCCCTACGAGAATGACCACCACTACACCCTCCTTATCGAGGGCACAGGCAGTATGTACAATTATCCGTCGGTGGTCGCCGTGCCCTGGTGGGCTTACATACAAAAAATAAAGTATGTGCGCATCGGGGCGGACATTAGCGGTATCAACTGTTTAATTTTTAAGGGACCAATGCTCGCCGAAGTCTTCACGTACAACCCCGCACCTCCAACGTGGGAGTGCAACGAAATTTCTCCTGTGGACATGGTACGTGTGACGGGCGGAAGCTACGATATGGGCGGCGCAACCGCCAACTCCACACCCCTTACCAACCACCGCACCGTAACCGTCGACGATTTCTATATCGGCAAATTTGAGGTTACCCAGCAGCAGTGGTACGAGGTGACGGGCGATACTTATACCGGCGACTCCAGGCTTCCAAAATCCGGCGTTTCGTGGAATATGATAGTAGGCACAACAGGCGATGTAGTTTATACGGTAAACGCTGTAGAATACAGGACGGGCGGCTTCTGCGGAAAGATGTACCTTGCCACAGGCATCCAGTGGCGGCTGCCGAGCGAGGCGGAGTGGGAATACGCGGCTCGCGGCGGCGTGAATAACAATAATTACGATTACGCGGGCAGCAACACACTAAGCGACGTGGGATGGGTTAGTGGCACCCTAACTCTATCAAAAGTGGGAACAAAACCAAAAGCAAACACTTTGGGCTTGTACGACATGAGCGGCAACGTATGGGAATGCTGCAGCGACTGGTACGACGAAGCCGGCAACAACGCCTATT
>JAISXQ010000245.1 GCA_031270425.1 Prevotellaceae bacterium
TGAAAAACGAATTAATTTTACATTTAACCGGTTTGAGGTTTTATTTTTTAACAATGGGCTTGTCTTGACGAATCTAAATTTGCGAAAAAACAAGAACCGCCTTTCGATACAGTACGAAAAGCGGTTCTTTAAAAAAATTCTTTTAAAATCCAACAACAACTTATTTTGCAGCTGCCAGAGAATCTTTACGGAATTGTTTCAATTTTTTCTCCAAATCCAACGAAGCTTTGCGTGCGCGTGTTCCGGCGGCTTTGTTTCCTTTTTCTTCTTGAGCGGTAACGTCTTTCAAGAAAGCATCGAAATCTTCTTTAAATGTTCCTACTAAATTTCCCATTTTTCTAATTTTTTAAATGATTATTAATTTAGACTATTGCTAAAACAACTGTTTCACAAGGTGCAAATATAACACATTAGCATTAACTGCAAAAAAAAAATCATATTTTTTTCAACATAATTTTAATTTTTACTTCATTTTTTCTATTTTCCGGTGTAAAATGCCTGTTTATTACTCTAAAAAACGGATTTTAAAATCAATTTTATCAAAAGTTTTTTCTGTATAATCTGTGTAATCTGTGGACACATAATCAAACTTTCTTAAAAATAATCGTTTTATTTTTGATGTTTTATATCAACAATCCATTTTATTTTCACTACTTTTGTTCTCCGATAATTATGGAAAAAAATCTTTAATTATGTTATGTGCAATTTAACCGGTATTTTAACTCAGTTTTTCTAATTTTTTTTAGTTTTATCTTTATGAAACCCACTCACATTGAACATCTTGGCATAGCGGTAAAAAGCCTTGAAGAAGCCATTCCTTATTATGAAAACATGTTGGGCTTAACTTGCTATTCGATAGAAGAAGTTGCCGACCAGAAAGTAAAAACCGCTTTTTTCAAAGTAGGGCAAACAAAAATCGAATTATTGGAAGCCACATCGCCCGACAGCCCGATAGCAAAATATCTCGAAAAAAATCCGCACGGCGGGGTTCATCACGTAGCTTATGCCGTCGAAGGGCTTCAAGCGGCGCTCGACGAAGTTGCCTCGAAAGGCGTTCAGCTTATCGACAGGCAGCCCCGCAAAGGAGCCGAAGGATTGAATATCGCATTTTTACATCCAAAATCGACGTTCGGCGTTCTTACCGAGTTGTGCGAACATCCGTAAGATGCGAACGAAATTTTTAACTAAAAAGAAAATTATTTATTTACACTCAAACTAATGTTATGGAGATTCAAGAAAAGGTCAAAAACCTGATCGACCTGCGTGTACAGGCAAAATTAGGCGGCGGTCAAAAACGCATCGATTCCCACCATGCAAAAGGAAAATTTACAGCTCGCGAGCGTCTCGACATGCTTTTGGATGCGGGGAGTTTTGAAGAAATCGATATGTTCGTAACCCATCGTTGCAACAACTTCGGGTTGGAAAAAGAAAAATATTTGGGCGATGGAGTCATTACCGGACATGGAACAATCGACGGACGTATTGTATTTGTTTATGCGCAGGACTTTACGGTGTTCGGAGGTTCGTTGTCCGAAACCATGTCGTTAAAAATCTGCAAGATAATGGATATGGCGATGAAAGTAGGAGCGCCGGTTATCGGCATTAACGATTCCGGAGGCGCGCGTATTCAGGAAGGTGTAACTTCGCTTGCCGGATATGCCGAGATATTTCAACGCAACATTCTGGCTTCGGGCGTTATTCCGCAAATATCCGCAATTTTCGGTCCCTGTGCGGGCGGCGCTGTGTACTCGCCGGCTCTTACCGATTTTATACTGATGACCGAGCAAACGAGCTACATGTTCGTTACCGGTCCGAAAGTTGTGAAATCCGTTACCGGAGAAGACATCAGTACCGAAAGCCTGGGCGGTGCGGGAATGCATTCGGGCAAATCGGGCGTTTCGCACTTCAAAGTTTCGTCGGAAGAAGAAGGGTGCGCCACCATTCGCAAATTGCTTTCCTTCCTTCCCCAAAATAATTTGGAAGAAGCGCCCCTGTTCGGCTCGAACGACCCGATCCACCGCATGGAAGATTCTTTGAACGCGATTATCCCCGATAATCCGAATCAACCCTACGACATGCATCAGGTAATTAAGGCAGTGGTCGACAACCGCGACTTTTTTGAAGTGCACCGCAACTACGCACGCAATATCATCGTTGGTTTTGCCCGTCTGAACGGTTCATCGGTGGGTATCGTGGCTAATCAGCCGAACTTCCTGGCAGGGGTGCTCGATTGCGACGCTTCGCGCAAGGCGGCTCGTTTCGTGCGTTTCTGCGACGCATTCAACATCCCCATCCTTACATTGGTGGACGTTCCCGGATTTTTGCCCGGCTCCAATCAGGAATATATGGGCATCATTACTCACGGCGCGAAGTTGATGTTCGCTTACGGCGAAGCCACCGTGCCGAAAGTAACGGTAACCTTGCGCAAATCCTATGGCGGGGCGCACGACGTAATGAGCTGCAAACAACTGCGCGGCGATTTCAACTACGCATGGCCTACCGCCGAAATTGCGGTAATGGGCGCTGCCGGAGCCATCGAAGTGCTCGACGGACGCAACATCGCAGCTATCAAGGACGAAGAGAAAAGAACCGCTTACATCAACGAAAAAGTGAACGAGTACAAAACCAAATTCGCCAACCCCTACCAGGCAGCGTCTTTTGGCTATATCGACGACGTAATCGAACCAAGGAATACACGTTTCCGCGTTATCAGGGCTTTTGAATCGCTTCAAACGAAAAAGCTGACCAATCCGTTGAGAAAACATTCGAAAATTCCGGTGTAAAAACAGCTGTGATTATGAAAGATTTGATAAAGAAACCATCAACCGTTTCGCAGAAGAAGATTTCCATAGGAGATTTGGCAGCCATATCTGTCGCTATCCACCTTTATTTCAACGAAGTGCACGATGTGGAAAGCAACGTCATTACCATCAAGCGTATCGAAAGGAGGTATTCTCCGTGGAGTTCCAAAATATTCGGATTAAATAATTTGTATCATTAATTTACATCCCGCAAAGACGTTAAGTTCACAAAACGGCTTTGTGGGAACAAATTTTATAAATATGAAAAAATTCAGATTTAAAATAAAAGATCAAGTTTACGACGTAGCGGTCGATTCGCTGGAAAATAACCTGCTCGAACTGAATGTAAACGGGAAAAAATATTCCGTAGAACTTGAAGAAGAAGTTGTTACGCCCAAAAAAGACGTCCAGATAGAAACCGACAAGAAACCGGTTCCACCCAAAAAGGAACTGCTTCCGGCAAGCGTTTCGGAGAGGACGGAAGTCGTGCGTATAACCGCCCCGCTTCCGGGGAGTATTGTGCGGATCATAGCCAAAGAAGGCAGCGTGGTGAAAAACGGCGATGCGCTGTTGGTCATGGAATCCATGAAAATGGAAAACAATATTCTTGCCGACGCTAACGGAACAATAAAGAAAATACACGTTACGGCAGGACAAAACGTTATGCAGGACGACGTACTGGTGGAAATAGGATAAATAATCCTGTCTGATAAAATAACCAATAAATTAATTAATTATTTGAAACGCCTGTTCGTAGTTATGCAAAGCGAAAAAATGATTGACAACATGATGGACGGCATAATTCCGGCAATGAAGCAACAAGCAGGAACGCAAATACAAGGGACGGACGCTAAGCAAAAATTAGATCAGTATATGGATTTTGTAATGTCCGAAACGAAAAATCTGTCGAAAAAAATAATCAATGAGGAGATGCCTGCTATTTACGACAAATTTTTCACCCACGAGGATATTAAGGATTTAATAAAATTCTACGAATCGCCGACCGGTAAAAAAATGCTGGAAAAAACGCCGGAGATAACCGCCAATCTGATGAATTCAATGATGGTAAAATACCTGCCCGATTTTCAACAAAAAGTGACGGAGAAAATGAATGATTTCAAATAACTTTAAGACGTTAAGTAAGAAACTGTTTTGAATTTTAAAGAAAACGTTGTTTCGTGTAATTGGCTACGCCGAACGTTGTTTCGTGG
>JAISXQ010000255.1 GCA_031270425.1 Prevotellaceae bacterium
ATCTCGCTTTTCTGACCGTTGTACATTGAGATTTCCTCAATGTTGTCGAGCGAAAATTTACCCAAATCAATCTGTCCGTTTTGTGCGTTTCCGAGTTGGATACCGTCGTAGAAAACACCTGAATGGTTAGTTCCCATACTGCGAATATCCACCGTTTTCAACCCGCCGATACCGCCATAATCCTTGATTTGAACGCCCGAAAAATAGCGGATAGCATCGGCAACGGAGAAGCTGCTCAGCGCTTCTAACCGCTCGCCCGAAAGCCGTTGCGAAGGAATAACTTCGCGGTAACGGTTGGCAAAAACGTTGACTTCGCGCAAGGTTTGAATGCTATCGAGCTTGTTTTGTGCGGAAAGAACCGGAAATATTCCTCCGGCAATAAAAAAAATAAAAGCCGCTATTTTATGACCCATTTTCGATTTTATAAAAACTCCTGAAAAATGTTCTTTAATTCTACCGTCAGCTAAAACAGGCGGCAACAAAAGCATACAGCAACAGAAGCATACAACAACAATTTTCCGGAACTTAACAGTCCTGTAATCCTTGTATTCGATTAAACTTTATTATTAAAAAAATTGCGGTTTGTTGCAGGCTTTATTCCACGAAAGCCGCGAACCGTCTGTTTTGGCAGGTCTTCTGACTTACTCTTTCGTTTCGAACGCCTTCCCGTTCCGCCAAGCGGAATAGTGGCAAAAGTGTTGTTCAAAACGTTTCTACGAACTCGTTAACTTGTCAAATTGTTAACTCGTTTACTAATAGAAAGAGCTTACAGCAGCGGGTCTGTTCAGGATTTGCACCTGATTCCCTTTTCAATGCGTTTCCGAAGAAAAACGGAAACAGCATCACCAAAATCGAAGCAAAGATACGATATTATTTCGGAAACCATTCAACAACTTTCCGAAAAAAAAGAAAGAAGTTTCTTAACTTAACAGCAGTTCGTCGATTTTTTCTGAAAAAGAAGCGTCCGGTCTATCAATTCTCCATTTTCGACGCAGTAAAAACGCTGATTGGTATCCGGGGAATCCAGCCCTCCGAAATGCATCATGTAAGGTCCTGTCTTTATATAATCGAAACTCGCGACCGAACAGCTTTCGGGAAATTCCGCCTTTCCCGAATACCAAGCCGTCTTTATCCTGTTGGCTGTTTCGCCGCGCACAAAAATGGATAATTTTTCCACTTCTTCCGGTTCGGCGTCGCCGCCCATAAAACAAACGCAGGTTATCGCCGCCCCGTATTTTGCGAGGAAAGTCCTCAACGCATCCTCGTTCAAAGGCATTCCTTTATCTTCCTGCAAATGCGGGCTATGGCATCCCTTGCAACGATGGGGACAATCCGAAATATTAACCGCCAGCGTTATTTCGTTAGGGATTTCCTGAAAAACAATATCATAACTTGCGAATTTCATTTAATTTTCGGTCAAATGATAGTGTCTTTTCGCCGCTTCCGCCTGGCGCGGTTGCGAGAAATTGCTGACGCGCTTCATATAACCGATAATGCGGGTCAGGTAATCCAGATTACGGCTTTTGCAAACGGGACATTCCTTTAAGTTGCGCTTGTCGATATGCCCGCAGTCGTTGCAAACCGTATTCGGAATATTGAACGTGAAATAATTACAGCCTTCCTGTATTGCCACACGCAGCAAATGCGCGTATTGCTCCTTGCTTAAATGCTCGTTTAAGTTCATGTGCAACGCCGAACCGCCTGTCAGGTGCTCGATGTACTTGTGTCCGTGCAGGCGGAATTTATCAATAACGTTCAGCGACTCGTCTTCAACGATATAGAAATAACTGTTGTAGCAGTCGCGTTTTGCGGTAAATCCGTCGCGCTTATCCCATTTGGCGTGCTTCACTCCGACATTTTCGGCAGGAATCATTTCGCAGTTAAACATCACGTCTTTCGTGCGGTATTTTTTATTATAATCTTCGATAAGTCCCAGCGTTTGCTGCACAAATTCCATATAGCGCGGATTGTCGGAAATTTCAATGCCCAAAAACTCGGCGGCTTCCACCAAGCCGTTCACCCCGATAGTCAGGTATTGGCGCGCCATATTGATATAACCCGCGTCAAACAGCGGAAGCATGCCTTTTTCCTGCATGTATTTCAAGTTTTCGTTGTACGCCAACTGTACTTTATGCGCCAAATCAATCACTTCTTCGAGGAAGAACTGATAATGCATCCCTTTCCGGACGGCATCTTGAATACAGCGGTTGAGGTTAATGGTCAACACGCTTTTCGAACCGGTAGAAACGCCGCCCGCGCCCAGCGTATAACTGAATCCGTTGTCCTGAATTTCGTTGCGCAAGCGGCAGCAACTGCTTAGCGAGTCGGCATTATCGCTCATATAGGTAAAAAAGGAATGACCTTCGGCGTACATCCCGGCGGTAAAATCGCCGTATTCCCGGTCTTTCACCTCGCCGTTTTCGCTCAACAAAGCCATGGTTTCAACAGGGAAAGTCAATATGGTTTTCGTACGTTCCTTATTAAACCACTTCATAAAACGCTTTTGCAGCCAGTTCAAGGAGTTCCAGTCGGGTTTGCTTCCGTTGGGAAATACAAAATGTTCAAACAGGCTGTTGAAATAGTAACTGTCGTAATAAGAAATATTCCAGAACACGGCTTGGAAATTACGCGCTCCGGTCGGTTGATTGATGGAATACACGATTTGTTCAAAATAATCGGTAATAACTTTATCGAGCGTGCGCTGTTTTTTCGACAAATCGACCACTTTATTCGGAAACAGATAATAATCTTCGCCAAATTCCAGACCGATAAAATAATTCATATACATCAGGAATTCAGGCGTGGCGCAGGCTCCGCTCAACATGCTCGATACCATAAACACCATGTTGATA
>JAISXQ010000133.1 GCA_031270425.1 Prevotellaceae bacterium
CGGTACGATTCTTATTCCCGAAGGTTTGATAGAATTTATTCCCGCCATGAAAAAATTGATAGCGGAACTAAACGACCTGTTAGCCGAAAATATCGAATTTAACGCATTGAGTACCGACGACGAAAAACGCCAATACGTAAAAGGTCTTCTTACAAAAGAAAGTTGCGAAGTGTACCGCAGTTTACCGAAAGGCATTGCCCGTCAGTTGACTCTCGATCGCGACCCGCACGGAAATGTACAGGTTTCGCTTATCGAAACGGAAAAACTGCTGATAGAAATGACGGCGAAACGCCTTGCGCAACTGAAAGCCGAAGGAGTTTACAAGGGAAAATTCTCCGCCATCAACCACTTCTTTGGATACGAAGGGCGTTGCGCCATCCCGTCTAATTTCGACGCCGATTATACCTACTCGCTCGGATACACGGCTTCGGTTCTTATCTCGGAAGGAAAAACCGGTTATATGTCCTCTGTCCGCAACTTGACGGCTCCGGCTGAAAAATGGATTGCGGGAGGCGTGCCCATCACCATGATGATGAATATGGAACGCCGGCACGGAAAAATGAAGCCTGTAATCCAAAAGGCATTGGTACGTTTGGACGGCGCTCCGTTTAAGTTCTTCGCGACCTACCGCGACCAATGGGCGAGCGAAAGTTCGGATTTCGTTTATCCCGGTCCCATCCAATATTACGGACCGTCCGAAGTTTGCGACCAGCCGACCAGAACGCTTCTGCTCGAAAGCGGAAAATAAAACCGTTTTAGCACGCGGATAACACAGAAAGGACGGATTTACACGGATTTTAATATGTTATCTGTGTAAATCCGTCCCTTCCGTGTTATCCGTGTGCTTTCTTTCTTATCAAAACGGTTTAAACCCGATAATCTCTCTTACGTCCTTAATTGTTGTCGCGGCGTTTGCCTGCGCCTTTTCCTTGCCCATTTTAGCCGCCTTGGAAACATAAGCGTTGTTCGCCGATATTTCCTTGATTTTTTCGCGGAAAGGAGCCGTGAAAGCAATCATATCTTCGGCTAACTGCTTTTTCATATCGCCGTAACGAATTTGGCAGCTATTGTATTTTTCTTCGAAAAACGCCAGCGTATCGGGCGTGGAAACTACCTTCATCAATTGGAAAATATTTTGAATGGCTTCCGGTTTGGATTGGTTCGGTTCTGTGGGTCCCGAATCGGTAACGGCTTTCATTACTTTTTTACGGATGGCTTCCGGTTCGTCGGCTAAGTAAATAGCGTTTCCTTCGCCTTCCGATTTTCCCATTTTTCCCGATCCGTTCAGTCCGGGAATTTTTACCAGTTCTTTCCCGAAATTATAGGCTTGCGGTTCGGGAAAATATTCGTGTTTGTACATCCGGTTGAAGCGGTTGGCAAAAGTACGCGCCATTTCCAAATGCGGTTCCTGATCTTTTCCTACCGGAACCTTTACGGCGCGGTGTATCAATATGTCGGCAGCCATTAAGGTCGGATAAGTCAGCAATCCGGCGTTTACGTTCTGCGGGTTTTGGCGTATTTTGTCCTTGAATGAGGTACAACGTTCCAATTCGCCGATATAAGCGTTCATATTGAGGAAAAGGTATAATTCAAGTACTTCCGGCACATCGCTTTGAACATACAGTGTCGATTTTTCGGGATCGAGACCTGCCGCCAGATATTCGACCAATATCTGCCGCACGTTTCCGTGCAAATCGCCGGGCGTGGGGTGTGTAGTAAGGGAATGATAGTCGGCGATAAAGAAATAACAATTATGCCGGTTTTGCATCTCGATAAAGTTGCGCAAAGCGCCGAAATAGTTGCCTAAGTGCAGATTTCCCGTGGGACGTATCCCGCTAAGAACAGTTTCCATAAATAACGATTGAAAAAATTGAAGTGCAAAAGTACAAAAAACTTCTTTATTGACTTCTAAAAAACAGGATTTTGTACAAAAAGTATTGATTGTTTTAGGTTGAACAGAAGCTCCTTTTATGCAATTGTCTTCGATAGACCATTTTTTCGGATGCGGTTTAATACGACAATATACACTTAAAACACAGACATTTATCAATTACGATGACAATTTTATCAAAAATGTTCAACATAAAATCAATCGAAGACCAAGAAAAAAACTTAACTTTGATGCGTCCATTTGCAGGATGAATTACGAAATCTATAACTCAGTTGCATTAGTTACTCGAATCTGCCCTGAATTAGAAACATCAGCATACTTTTTAGAAATAGCGCCCAACAATAAATTCACACTATAAAAACCAAAGCATAAGCAAGTGGCAAGCAGTAATAAACGAAAAATAATTAACGATCCGGTGTTCGGTTTTATCAACATACCGGACGATTTTCTTTTTGAAATCATACAGCACCCTTATTTCCAGCGGCTGAATCGTATCAAACAATTAGGCTTGTCGTCCTTCGTTTACCCCGGAGCGCAACACACGCGGCAACTGCATTCGCTCGGAGCCATGCACCTGATGGGCGAAGCCATACGGCAGTTGCGTTTGCAAGGTCAGGATATTACGCCGGAAGAAGAAAACGCCGCGCTAAGCGCCATTCTGCTGCACGACATCGGACACGGACCTTTTTCGCACGTATTGGAACATAGTTTGGTAAAGGGCGTTCGGCACGAAGAAATATCGCTTTGGCTGATGAACCGGATAAACAGGGAAACGGGCGGCAGCCTGGATTTGACCCTTAAAATTTTCACAGGTCAATATCCGAAAAAATTCCTGCACCAGCTCGTTTCCGGTCAGTTGGACATGGACAGGCTCGATTACCTGAGCCGCGACAGCTTTTTCTGCGGCGTAAGCGAAGGCATGGTTGGTTCGGCGCGCATCATAAAAATGCTCGATGTGCGCGACGACCAATTAGTGGTGGAAGCAAAAGGGATTTATTCCATAGAAAAATTCCTCGTCGCCCGTCGCCTGATGTACTGGCAGGTTTACCTGCACAAAACATCGGCGGGAGCTGAAAAACTTTTAGTAAACATATTGCAGCGAGCCAAAGAGTTAGCCGCGTCGGGAAAAGAATTGTTCAGCCCGCCGGCATTGCATTATTTTCTTTACAACGAAATTACGAAAGACGATTTCCTGAAATCGCCCGAAGCATTGGATTATTTCGCCATGCTCGACGACTCGGATATACTTTGCGCCGTCAAAGCCTGGGCGGATAATCCTGATTTGACGCTTTCGACCTTATGCAGGGCGTTTATCGACCGGAAACTCTATAAATTAGATACGCGAAGCGACATTTCCGCCGGAGAAAAACGCGACAGCTACACGCGACTTTACATGGAACGCTTCGGCGTCAGCCGGCAGGAAGCGCAGTATTTCATGGGCGAAAAAATAGTGAGCACCGACACCTACAACTCGAAAGACGACAGCATCAACATCCTGTACAAAGACGGAAGGATTCTCGATATTTCCCTTGCTTCGGATATGCTTAACATTGATGTGCTGACCAAAAAAGCCGAAAAACATTTTTTCTACTATTTCAAATGAAAATTCTTGTTTGCCCGTTGAACTGGGGATTGGGACATGCCGCCCGCTGCGTTCCGCTTATACGCAGGATGATAAGCGGCGGGCACGAAGTCCGTATCGCTTCCGACGGCTATCCTTTGGAGTTTTTACGGCAAGAATTTCCCCAGCTGCAATTTGTAGAACTTCCGTCGTACAACATCCGTTACAGCAGCGGGAAATCCCAAACAGTAGCCATGCTCGCGAACATGCCCCGCATCGTTTCGGCGGTTATCAGGGAACATCGCCGGCTGAAACGCTATCTGCGGTCAAACAGCGTCGATATGGTCATTTCCGACAACCGTTTCGGGCTGTGGAGCAAAGACGTTCCGTCGGTTTACATCACGCATCAACTTATGATAAAGATGCCGCGGGGCTTTCAATGGCTGGAAACTGCCGTCTGGCGAATGCACCAGCTGTTTATCAACAAATATACCTCCTGCTGGATTCCCGACACAAACGATAAACAGAACTTTTCGGGCGATTTGGCGCACAAGTATCCGCTACCTGCAAACGCAGAATTTATCGGCGTTCTTTCACGCTTTGAAGGATTTGAAAACACAGTTCCAAATACCGGATACGAAACGCTTTGCATAGTGTCGGGCGTTGAAAGCCAACGCTCGGTTTTTGAAAAAGAATTAATCGAACGCTTCCGGCATTCCGGCGGTAAAACGCTTATTGTGCGCGGACAACCGCAAGAGGAGAAAAAAAGCGAACAAATAGCTTCGGTTACGCTTGTTCCGCACCTGCCGACCGGAGATATGGCGGCACATCTTCTCGGCGCGAAAAAAATAGTTTCCCGTTCGGGCTACTCCACTATTATGGATCTGGCAACGCTGAATTGCTTAAATAAAGCGGAATTTATCCCTACTCCGGGACAAACGGAACAGGAATATTTATACGATTGGATAGAAGCCTTATATTAAAAACATCTCAAAAATGTTGCATGATATTGAAACTTTTTATACCTTTGCCGCGTGGAAAGAAAGATAAAAACATACGGCGGATATTTTGAAGCATTCATGGATACGCTCGCCGAAAAAGAACAGCGGAAAATCCAATACGGGCTCGACCTGTTGAAAACGCAAGACTGGCTATCCGTTAAGTTTGCCAAGCACATCTGCAACGGGCTTTATGAATTAAGAACCGAATACAACGGCAATATATACCGAGTGTTTTTTATTTTCGACGATGGACATATAGTAGTTTTATTCAACGGATTTCAAAAGAAAACCCAAAAAACGCCGACAAGGGAAATAGAAAAAGCAATTAAAATAAAGGAGGAATATTATGCAGACAAAAGAGCATGTGAATAACCACAAAACAACTGATTACGACGCCATACTCGATGCGCAATTCGGAAAAGTGGGAACGCCGGAGCGGGAAGCGTTCCGCCGCGAAGCATACGCCTACTATATGGGGCAGGTAATACACAAGGCGCGTAAAAACGAAAAAATAACGCAAGCCGAACTTGCAAGCCGGATAGGAGTAGGAAAATCCTATATCTCGAAAATAGAAAACGGCGATATAGAACCGGGTGCAGGCACTTTTTACCGGATTATCGAAGCGCTTGGAATGCGCCTCAACATCACAAAGCAAATTTGTTGATAGTTTGCATTATTTATCCCTACTCAGGGACAAACATTTATACAATTGGATACAAGCCTCAGGGGCTGTCTCAAAAGTTTTTGAGACAGCCCCTTGGCTCTTGATTCTTGGCTCTTGGCTCTTGATTCCTACTTACTCGCCATGCTCTATCACGAATCCGCGCGTTACATGGGCTTCGTTTCCGGTTTTATCGACAACATATATCGTCAGGTGATATTCGCCTTCCTCAGCATTTTCGGGAATGTCGATATGCTGGTGTATGTGATGATTTTTCTTTCCTGCCGCATCGGTAAATGTTTCAAGATAAGAGAATTCTTCCGTATCGCCTTCATGCGCTATACTTTTCAGTATGCCCGCTGCCTCGCTGTGCGTATGTCCGTCGGATGCATTGTGAACATCTATTTTATAAGAACTTAACTCCGTATCGTCCGCAATGTCCGCCTCAAAGTGGAGTTCCTCGCCAGGTTCAATGGCTTCGCCTTCGTGCGGTTCGTTGATTACGATAGTCGGTTTTGTCAAATCTTCATTTTCTTTTTCGCAAGCGGTGAAGATAAAACCCGAAAGAATGATAATAGCTGATAAATAAAATACTTTTTTCATTTTTAATTTGTTTTAAAAGGGATGTTAATAATAATTTGAATGTTCCTGCCCGGTTCGGGAATTTCCACTTTCCGGTAGAAACTGAGATGATTGTAATACATTGTGTTAAAAATATTCTGAACACTTAATCCGGCTTTCCACGTTTCGTTACCCAAAGGAAGTTCTACATGTATTCCGGCGTGAAAAAGGCAGGCTCCCGCCGTTCGTTCTTCATTTCTTGCTATCCGGTTTTGTGCGGCAAGCAATTGATTTTCGACGTATGCCGTCCATTTTTTTCGTTCATAAGCAAGCGTATTTCGCAGGGTAGCAGGCGGCGAAAAAGGCAATGCGGTATTTTCGTCGATGTTATATGTAAACACATATTCGCCCGCCAGCGAATAACGAAAACGCTTCGCAAAATTCAGGTCCAAACTTATTTCGCCGCCAGCGAACAAAGCTTCCTGCACCGTATAGCGGTAAATCTGCCCCGCGTGCGGCAGAAGCGACCATTCGCCCGTCGGTTTCAGGTAGATATAATTATCGAACCAACTGACGAAAGGCGAAACGGACAGTGAAAGTTTACTTCCTGCATAATTGTAAGCCGCATCCAACTGCCAAGCCTTTTCGGCTGGAAGTTTGCTATCGCCTTGTTCGTGGCGGAAAGCTCCGTGGTGCAGCCCGTTCGCCGCCAGCTCGTTTGCGCCCGGCAAACGGAAACTGCGCCCGATATTCCATTTCCACCAATGCTTCGCCGAAGGATTATAAACCATACCTGCCGCGCCCGAAACATCGTTAAAACGGCGGTTTACCTCCGCGCTCCGTTGTTTGTAAGCGTCAACCACATTTTGCGGATGCTTTTTACCAATCAGGTAGCGCTCCAAATACAAGTCTGTAAACGATTCCGTATGTACCGCGCCCCAATCGTAGCGGACGCCGCCTTCCATTCGTAACCTTTCGTTGAGTTTGTAAACCGCCAAAACGTATCCGCCAGAAGTAAACCGCCGAAAATCAGGAAGCAAAAAGCCGTATCCGTCAATCGCATTTCGCTGATATTGCAAGTCCAGTCCGGCGGCGCTTTCCCAGTGTTCCGAACTGTTCCACAGCCATTTCAGCGAAGAACTGAATGTCTCAATGCGGAAATCGAGTTCCAAATCGGGATTCACGGCAGGCGGCGTTTGCGACGAATAATGCGTATGGAACAAACTCCATTCCTGACGGTGATTGTTTTGGTACGCCATATTCCACTCCAAATGCGACGCGCTTAAACGCAACAATTGCCGGAATTGCATTTTTAAATGGTTCACATTGCTGTAAGGCAGTTCGATGTTCCGCGTGGAAGCATCGGGTTTTACCCGCTCTACATCGGGAGTTCCGTGCGCTCCGGGGAAAAAACCGGCTTTCTGAAAAGTGTTGCTCACGAATAAATCCGCTTCGTAAACCGGCGAACGGAAGGATAACTGCGAATGTATGTTCCGCTCATATCCTGCCGTATTTTTCAGTTTACGGTCGTAAACGGGTATTTTATACGTCAAATACACGATGGTATCCGCCGGAATGCCGTAATCGCCAAAATGCTGTTCGGTAAAACGCAACTTTCCGTGCCACGCGTCTTTTTTAAAGCCGAGCATGGCGGAAGCGCCCAACAAGTTGTTATTGCTTTGAGCCAAGGCGGTAACTTCGCCCCAACAGCCGTTTTTGTGAAGCGGCGGCAACTGTTTTATTTCCACTACGCCGCCCATAGCGTCGCTGCCGTATTGCAGGGAGGCCGGACCCTTGCGGACTTCGACCTGCTCCACATTGAAGGCGTCTATCTCCAATCCATGATCTGCACCCCATTGCTGCCCTTCCTGCTTTACGCCGTTTTCCACTACCGCGATGCGGTTGAACGCCATCCCTCGGATGGACGGTTTGGAAAATCCCGCGCCGATATTCATCGAATGAACGCCGGG
>JAISXQ010000148.1 GCA_031270425.1 Prevotellaceae bacterium
GTAGTTTGTTCATTCAGCTTATACTTTAACCTTATACACCGTTATACAAGCGTCGGGACAGACGTAAGCACATGCGGAACATCCGATACATTCGCCGGGCGAAGCCGTGTACGAGTAATTATAGCCTTTTCCGTTGGCGTCTTTGGAGAGGGACAACACATCGCTCGGACATGCCACAACACACAAATCACAACCTTTGCATCGTTCGGTATTAACAACTACGGCGCCTTTTACTTTTGCCATTACATTTTATTGTTTGTTTATTACAATTCACAAAAGTATATATAAATGCCCAAAGAAAAAACGAATTTAGAAATAATTATTGTCTGAAAAAGCATAATATTCCGGCGGAATAGGATGATAAGGGCTGAGTAAGAAAGTGTAAAACGGAAGAATAACAGAAAAAAATTTCTGTTTATTTTTTTAGCGACCAGCGTTTGTTCAACAAGGCGATCACATCGCCGGTTATATCGTAGGCTTCATCGGCATAGAGTATGTTGTCGTTGGAAGTGTTGCTTAATATCAGTTGATATTTGTGGTCGGCGTTGTACGATTTCAAAACAAGATTGATGGTGTCGCGCAACTGTTCGCTCATTTTTTGCTGTTTTTGCATCAACTCCTGTGTCAGGCGTGCGTCCAAATCCTGTAAATCCTGTTGTTTTTTCATCAGGCGCGTTTGTTCATCTTCGGCTCTCTGACGGCTCAAAAACGCGTTGTTCTCCAATTTGCGTTGAAACTCGCCCATTTCATTCTGCAACTGGCGGGCTTTTGTGTTTATTGTCAGACGGGAGTTTTCCTGTTCTTTTATCAATGCCTCGTTGGCGTCTTTTGCAAATTGGTAGCCCAGCAGCAAAGAGTCGGTGTTTATGTAGGCGACCGGCAGTTTTGTCGTGCAAATCGAATCCGTAGATTCAACATGTTTTTTCTGTTCGTTGCCGGAACTTTTGCTAAACGTCAGTATGAACAATACAATAACAGCTACTCCCAGAACAACATTAAAAATCAAAGGTAAATTATTCTTCATAATAAAACAAAATTAATACGGAGTGCAAAGATAGTCCAGTTTTAAGTTAGATAATAACGCCCGAAAGATGATTTTAGTAAAAAGAATCTTTTATTGTTTTTTTTAACACAGCGCTTGTCGTTTATTGCTAACATGGAAGCCTTTTATATAAAAAACATCGACCGCAAATCAGCCGATGCTTTTCTTATTATTCAAAAAGCTGTTTGAGTTAGTCTAATAGCGCGCTTCTACCGCCGTCCAGTCGATAATTGCCCACAAGGCATTCAGGTGGTCGGCTCTCCTGTTCTGATAATCCAGATAGTAGGCATGTTCCCACACATCAAATCCAAGCAGGGGAACGAGTCCTTTGGTTATGGGGTTTCCTGCGTTGGCTTCTTTGCTTATCGAGAGTTTTCCCGAAGCGTCCTTCGCCAGCCAAACCCAGCCCGAACCGAATACGGTAACGCCCGCTGCGACAAACTCTTTTTTAAAGTTTTCAAAGTCGCCGAAAGCGGCGTCAATCGCTTCTGCCAGCTTGCCTTTGGGAGCGCCGCCGCCCTTCGGGGAAAAGGACAGGAAATAAATATTGTGGTTCAGGGTCTGTCCCGCATTGTTGAAAACAGCTCCGTCGCTTTCTTTTACAATCGTTTCGAGACCGGCGTTTTCGAACTTGCTGCCGGGAGTCAAATTATTCAGATTCGTGATGTAAGTTTGGAGATGCTTTCCGTAATGCAACTCGACGGTTTGTTTGCTGATGACCGGTTCGAGCGCTCCGGCGTCATAGGGCAATTTAGGCAATTCAAATTTCATAATAAATATTTTTATAAAAGAGTTAGTAATGTTTCTTCCCTTATTAAACAAACTCAACTGCGCTTTGTTCAAAATAATAATTAGTGAATTGAAAACCAACGAAATCAATATGCTTCTTCCAGTCTCTTCCGGGTAGTCGTATCGAAAAAAGCGAGTTCCGCGCTGTCTTTTGCCGGTAGCGAATAATAGGAAGTATTTTTCCAGTAAGCGGAAGTGGGAATCAGGTGGTATTGGTATTTCTCCCGCAACATTCCCTTATGGACATATACCGGTTCGTAGCTCGTTCGCAGCAGCTTTTTGGAAGGAGCGTGTATCCGGGCTTGCACCAAGATTCCGCCGTTGGAATGCCGCCAGCGCTGATTGGATATAAAATTCCCCAGCGAATAATAGACCGGAACTTCGACGCTGTCCTTTCCGTAGAGGATTTCCCTGTCCTGCACTACGTGCGGATGCGAACCGACAATCAGGTTAACGCCTTCGCCGGCTAAGAAACGCGCCAGTTTGCGTTGCGTCCCGCCGGCTCGCAGTTCGTACTCGTTTCCCCAATGGATGCACATCACGATAAAGTCCGCCGCTCGCTCACGGGCTTTGCGGACGTCGCCGCGTATTTGCGCCGTATCAATCGTATTAACTGTGTTCGGTGCGTACACAGGCATTCCGTTTGTTCCGTACGTGCAGTTGAGCAGGGCTATCCGCAGTCCCTTTTTTTCGATGATTAGTGGGTAGAGGCTGTCGCGTTCCTGCGGGTGCAAGTAGCTTCCGGCACGCATCAGCCCCCGTTTGTCGATTTGTTGCAGCGTGCGCTCGAAACCTTTCCGTCCCTTGTCGGCAAGGTGGTTGTTGGCAGTAAGTATCACATCGAAACCGCTGTATTGAAGAGCGTCCGGCAAAGCGTCCGGGCTTGAAAAAAAGGGATAACCGGTGTAGGGCTTTCCCGCTAAGGTAGTTTCCAGATTGGCGACGGCAATGTCGGCTTCTTCGATGCGCTGTTTTACCCCCTCGAAACAGATGTTGTAATCGTAACTGCCGTCCTCCGCATTGTATGCCGCTTGTATCTGCGGCAGGTGTCCCATGACGTCGCCGCAAAAAACCATTGTAACAATGTCATTTTTGCGGCTGTTGTCCAAAACATGCAGGATGTTGTTCTGTTTTTCCGCTTGAAGAAAAAACAGAAGCAGAAGAGCTGAGGCGGCTGTTTTTTTCATGAGTTTAGTACATGACAACAACTATTTTTTCAAACATAAACACATAGAAAACAATAGTTTTAATTCAGTTTATAGTTTACAGTTTATAGTTTATAGTTTGTTTACGGTTACATCACATTTTTTTTGTTTAGAAGAGACCACATAGCTGTCCATGTCTTTGACATGAACTTTTGGGTGTTTATGGCTCACATTAATTAGCAAATTGACAGAGCTATTGTTGCCTATGTGTCAGGTTTTTATTTGTTTTTTGTCATATACTTAGTCTTTTATCTTTTGTCTTGGCTCTTGGTTCTTGGTTCTTGGAGCTTCAACTGTATCCGTTTCCGCGCGACATCCACATCGAGTACTTTTACCTGTACGTATTGATGCAGGGAAACAATACCGGCAGGATTGCTTACGTAGCTGTCAGACAGATTTGAAACGTGTATCAGTCCGTTCTCCTTGATGCCTATATCCACAAAAGCCCCGAAATTGGTAACGTTTGTTACAATGCCCGGTAATTCCATGCCGGGGCGCAAATCGTTGATACTTTTAATATTCGCGTCGAATTCAAATACTTTGACGGCGTTGCGGGGGTCGCGCCCGGGTCTTTCCAATTCCTGTAAGATGTCGTTCAGCGTCGGAAGCCCTGCCGTATCGCTTACGTAGTGTTTCGGGTCGATTTTTTGCAATACTTCCTTGTTGCGTATCAACTGCGATACATCCATTTTTAAATCTTTCGCCATTGCCTCGACAAGGGTGTAACTTTCGGGATGCACCGCCGAATTGTCCAAGGGGTTATCGCTGTTGTCCACACGCAGGAATCCGGCGCATTGTTC
>JAISXQ010000163.1 GCA_031270425.1 Prevotellaceae bacterium
AGAACAAAGAGCAAAGAACAAAGAGCAAAGAACAAAGAGCAAAGAACAAAGAGCAAAGAACAAAGAGCAAAGAACAAAGAGTACAGAATATAAATAACGCGCGCAGCGCAAATAACGACGCAGTCAAATAACGCGCGAAGCGCAAATAACGACGCAGTCAAAATAACGCGCGAAGCGCAAATAACAACAAAGTTAAATAACACGAAGTCAAATGAAAGCCTTGATTTTTGCCGCCGGATTGGGAACCCGTTTGCGTCCGCTGACCGACACGATGCCCAAAGCGCTTGTTCCTGTATGCGGAAAGCCGCTGTTGGAGCACGTTATCTTAAAACTGAAAGCGGCAGGATTCAGCGATATTGCTGTAAATGTACATCACTTTCCCGACCAGATTATTGATTTTATCCGGAAGAACAACTCTTTCGGAATCAACATTCAGATTTCAGACGAACGCGACCGGCTGCTCGAAACAGGCGGCGGCATACGGAAAGCGGCTTGGTTTTTCGACGACAATCAACCTTTTTTAGTGCATAACGTCGATATTTTATCGAATGTGGATTTAAAAGAACTTTACCGGACGCATCTTTCTCAAAAATCATTAGCAACTTTGGTCGTCAGCGAAAGAAACACAGTTCGCTATTTGCTTTTCGATAACGACGGACGTTTGCAAGGCTGGACAAATATAAAAACGAAGGAAGTAAAGCCGCAAGGATTAAGCGCAATCGAAGCTTACCGTAAGTTGGCTTTCGCAGGCATTCAAGTTGTCTCGCCTCCGGTTTTCGACTTAATGAAAAACGTTGAACAGCGTTTCTCCATTATGGATTTTTACTTGTCGAATGTAAAAAATCAAATTATAAACGCCTATATTCCTGATAATTTCAATATGATTGACGTTGGGAAGCCGGATGTTTTGGAAAACGCCGGAGCTTTTCTTAACTATTACGGAAAGTAGCTGCGTAAAGTAAAAGAAGCTGTCTTACTTTTTCATCACTTCCATTTGATGACGGACGGATTCTTCGTGTATTGCCACCAAAACCGTTTTCATAAATTCATCGCTCATTCCCATCTGAACAGCTTGGCTGATGCGGTTTTGCAGTATCTCGTCATAACGGGCGGTTTGCAAAATCGGCATATTATGCTCTTTTTTATAGGTACCTATTTCGATCGAGACGCGCATACGGCGAGCTAAAAGTTCCAGCAGGTTGTTGTCCAGTTCGTCTATTTGCCGGCGAAGCGCCGAAAGGTTTTCGGTTGTTTGCTTCGCATCCCGTATAACGAGCGTATCCAGTATCAATCCGAGCGTGTCGGGAGTAACTTGTTGCGCGGCGTCGCTCCACGCCTTATCAGGATTGCAATGCGACTCGATAATCAAACCGTCGAAATTCAAGTCCATCGCTTGTTGGCATATAGGCGCGATCAACTCGCGCTTTCCCCCGATATGGCTGGGGTCGCATAGCAGCGGCAGATTAGGCATTTGACGCTGCAACTCGATGGGAATATGCCATTGCGGCAGGTTGCGGTAGATTTTCTTGTCGTAGGCGCTGAATCCGCGATGAATGGCTCCCAGTTTACGGATACCGGCGTTGTACAAACGCTCGATAGCCCCGATCCACAAGTCCAAATCGGGATTTACCGGATTTTTCACCAAAACAGGAATATCAATGCCTTTCAGCACATCGGCTATTTCCTGCACCGAGAAGGGATTGGCTGTTGTACGCGCACCGAGCCACAATATGTCAACGCCGCCTTCGAGCGCAGCTACCACGTGTTTAGCATTTGCCACTTCTACGGCAGTATATATGCCGAGTTCGCTTTGTACGCGCTTTAACCAAGGCAAGCCGACTTCGCCCACGCCTTCAAATCCGCCGGGTTTGGTACGGGGTTTCCATATTCCGCCGCGGAAAATTTTTACGCCCTGCGCTTTCAATTGCCGTGCGGTATCCATTACCTGTTCTTCGCTCTCGGCGCTGCACGGTCCGGCAATTACCAAAGGACGTTGCGGGTCTATGCCCGGCAGTAAAATTGATTCTAATTCCATAATTTTATTCATATTTCTCTTTCTTAGTACATGACAAAAAACAACTAAAAACCTGACACATAGTCGACACATAGTATTTTTATCTTTTTTTTTAAAAGTGCACATAGCTGTAAAACATTTAGCTACGCTGAACGTTGTTTCGGTAAACCGGAATAGTTTTACCCTCTGAGCATAAGTTCATGTCGAAGATATGGACGGCTATGTGTTCTTTTCTAAAAAAATATGATTGAATTAAAACTATTGTTTTTTATGTGTTTATGTTTGAAAAAATAGTTGTTGTCATGTACTAAATTTCTCTTTTAAAAAGTCAACATTCTGATTCTTTCCAACGCCTCTTGAAGCATTTTTTCGTTGGCGCAAAGCGATATGCGGATGTAACGCTCGCCTTTGTCGCCGAAAATAAATCCGGGCGTGATAAAAACTTTCGCGCCGTACAATATTTTATCCGCCAGTTCGCCGCTGTCTTTGTAGCTGTCGGGAATTTTTCCCCACAAAAACATCCCGATTTGATTCGGGTCGAATGTGCAATTTAGCGTTTTCATTATTTCTTCGGCATACCGGCGGCGTTGTTTGTAAAGTTCGACGTTGTTTTTCCGGTGCCATTCCTCATCGTTGTTCAACGCCTCCACAGCCGCCAGCTGCATCGGTTTGAACTGCCCGCTGTCCACATTGCTCTTTACTTTCAACACCCATTCTATAAATTGCGCGTTGGAAGCCAGCATACCGATACGCCAGCCCGGCATGTTGTGCGATTTACTCATCGAATTCAGTTCGATGCAACTATCCTTGGCATTTTCAATTTGCAAAATGCTGAGGCGTTTTTCATTCAGGATAAAGCTGTAAGGATTG
>JAISXQ010000165.1 GCA_031270425.1 Prevotellaceae bacterium
AATCAAAGCCGAATTGTACATGTATGCCGCACGACCGTTGTTCAACTCGTCTGCTCCTTATCTGGATCTTGGCGAACACAATAACCTCATCTCGTTTGGTAATATAGACGCCGGACGCTGGCAGAAAGCCGTTGTTGCTTCCGAAGCTGTGATAAGCTGGGCTTTGGCAAACGGGTATGAAATTATTAATACGGGAAATCCATTTGACGACTATGGAAGCGCGGTAGCTACACCGGGCAACAAGGAAACGCTTCTTGCCTATAAACATCAAACATTAGCCAATAACGCCAGCGGATTTACCTATTATCATCCTTACGGACAAAGCGGCGGATGTAACGGAATGAGCTATCACCAGCTGACCCAATACAAAAAAGCTGATGG
Organism: Prevotellaceae bacterium; assembly: GCA_031270425.1. GTDB lineage: Bacteria > Bacteroidota > Bacteroidia > Bacteroidales > Paludibacteraceae > H1. The sequence goes on from JAISXQ010000165.1 coordinate 382, forward strand.
AACGGATCAGATATGGCCTAAGTTGGACGAAGAAAGATCGTATGCCGAGTATGCCACCAAAATCAACGAGATGGAACCGCGTTATAAAGTTTCGGCAATGGGCGCCGGTATCGATGCGTGGAACAATCCGAATAATAATTATTGGAGCAGCGCGAATGTGAGCGGGCAATCAAACTGGGAAGGAGTAGGCGGAAATGAGGCTTGCGGACGCAGGGTAAAATTCTGGTATCATGCGGGCAGCAGATTCTGGTTTGAATTTCCGATTTTCCGTTTGGCAGAATTTTATCTGAACCTTGCCGAAGCTTATAATGAAGCAGAGAATCCCGCCAAAGCATTGGAAAATCTGAAAGTAATAACGGACAGAGCCGGTTTGCCGGAAGTAACAGAAACGGACAAAGTAAAACTGCGGAAAATCATTCAGCGTGAATGGGCAGTCGAATTTTATGAAGAAGGGCGACGCTTGTATGATGTGAAACACTGGAAACTCGAAGAGATAAGCAACGGTATCATAGGTGGAAATAAGCATAATTTCATATTTACCTATACCAGCGGTAATTCCGGACGTGTACCGGCAGATTACCAGACTTATTCCGTTCAGTTCGTTTACAAGGGATTCTGGTCGGCAAGCCAGTACCTGAGTCCTTTCCCGAATAAAGAAGTAAACAAAAGCTATTTGGTACAAAATCCCGGATATTAATAATAACATCTTAAATCAAAATTTTCAATAAATTATGATCAAACACAGTAATATATTCATAAAGAGAGCTATGCTATGTATAGTGTGCATAGTTGCTATTGCGGCTGTTAATGCTCGGCAGCCGGACTCTTTACAGAATAAACAGACAAAATATTGGAATCAGGAGCAACCCGGATTATTCTTCGGAGTAGATAAAGTAAACAGTACGTCAGCGGCGTCGTCGGTATCGGGCGAAACGCTTTACAAGACGCCTGCGGCAAATCTGACCAATACGTTTTACGGACTTTTTCCCGGATTATCGGTCGTACAAGGTTCCGGCGAACCGGGTTATGACAAGGCAACCGTGAATATAAGAGGTATCGGTTCGTACAATTATGGCTCTTATACCGTTTTTGTGGACGGATTTCAAACCACTCCCGACTATTTACAATACCTGACGCCTTCCGAAATCAAGAATGTATCTATTCTTAAAGATGCGGCGGCATTAGCCCCTTTCGGCATGAAAGGCGCCAACGGCGTTATATGGGTAGAAACCAAACGCGGGGAAACGGGCGCTATGAAAGCGCAGGTACAGTTGCGGAGCGGTATTCAGAAGCCGCAACAAATAACCAAACCGCTCGGAGCAAACGACTACGCTTCGCTGTATAACGAAGCTGTCAGCAACGACAACGGACGCGTATGGACGCCCGTCAGCAACGGTACGCCGGGAGCTGATACCGACTGGTACGGCGAGGTACTCAATGCCAGTACGCCTTTTTCATCGGTTGACGCTTCTTTCAGCGGTGGCGGAAACGCTTCGAAATACTTTGTTTCGCTTGCTCATGTCGGCAGTTCTGGATTTTATAATGTCCCGAACGACGACTCGCACTCCAACGCACGACTGCAACAGTACAACATTCGTTCCAACTTCGACTTTTCGCTCTTCAACATATTTGAAGGAAAAGTGGATTTGGGCGGACGTATCGAAGACCGGAAATACCCTGCATACAATGGCGCGGCATTATGGAATAATCTGGAACGCTATCCGAATAATATTTATTCTGCCCGGAATGATAATGGAACGTGGACGGGAACGGCGATCCATCCCGACAATCCGCTGGCTTCTATTCGCGAATTGGGTTATTTTGCTACACGCGATCGCACCTTGCAGGCTAATTTCTCGTTGAAGGAAAAACTCGATTTCATCACGCAGGGTTTGTATTTGTCGCAGGCTGTTTCGTTCAATAGCTGGACGCGTGGAAGTTCTTCAAAAACGAAAAACTATGCCAGATATATCAATGGCGTACAGCAGACAAATGATCAAAACACCGATCTGCAAATATCCGACGACAGCGGTACCAATCAGTGGTACTGGCAACAGTTGCAACTTGGAATCGGATATCAGAAACAGTTTGGATTGCATCAGATAACTTCTGCCGTCAATTACCTGCAATATACATACAGAGTGGATATGAATATGAATGGTCTGGCAGGTATTAATACGAATTATGCGTATGCAAATGTCGGCGGACGTTTTCACTATTCGTACAATGATACGTACGCGGCTGAACTTGGTTTCGCATACAGCGGATCGGACAACTATATGAAAGGTAATCGCTTCGGGTTTTATCCTGCCTTGTCTTTGGCTTGGATACTTTCCAACGAGGAATTTTTAAGCGGCGTCGCGTCTGTCGATTTCCTCAAACTGCGTCTCTCGGCAGGAAAATCCGCTTACGATACATTCGATGGGGGCAGGTATCTGTATCAGCAGTACTATTTGTATTCGGGAGGCTATTATACCGGAAATTCAACTCCAGTATGGCACGGTGGTTTGACTTTGGGCTCTATCGCGAATCCAGATATTTTTGCCGAAGAAAGCGCCAAATATAATTTGGGGATAGAAAGTAAGCTTTGGAGAGGACTGAATGTGCTGCTGGATGCTTTTGTTGATAAACGTTCGGGCATAGTAACCACCGACAACTCAATATCTGCCGTATTTGGCGCTACGCCTCCTTACCGGAATGTCGGAAAAGTAAGCACCGCGGGAATAGAGGTTGCCGTATCATACGAAGGCGTTGCCGGCGATATAACTTACTCCGTAGGAGGAAATGCTACTTGTATCAAAGACAAGATAGATTACATGGCGGAATTGACTCCATCTTCGCCTTTGGCAGCCCGAACGGGACAAAGCATTGGAACACAGTTCGGATATGAAGCCGCCGGTTTTTATGACATTACCGATTTCAATAGCGATGGAAGCTTAAAAAGTGGCATACCGACGCCAAGTTTCGGAAATGTGCAAGCCGGAGATATGAAATACCGGGATATTCACGAAGACGGGATAATTGACGAGCGGGATATGACCAAAATCGGAAATTCTTCTTTCCCGAATCTGATATATGCGTTTCACGCAGAAGCCGGATGGAAAGGTTTTGATTGCCGTATTCTCTTTCAAGGTACAGGCGGGCGGGATGTAAACACGCTCCAAAGTGCATGGAACAAATTCGCGGCATTTACAAACAACGGCAACGCCTATGAAATCGCCAAAGGACGCTGGGCGTACTATCCCGATCAAGGCATTGATACGAGAGCCTCCGCATCATATCCCCGGTTATCTACGCAAAATAATGAGAATAATTATAAAAGTTCAACTTTTTGGATAAAAAACGGCGATTTTCTTAAACTCAGAAATGTGGAAATAGGTTATTCCCTGCAAAAAAACACATTGGATAAAATCAAATTGTCCAACGCGCGCATTTTTGTCAATGGAATAAATTTGTTGACATTTAGCGAACTGACAAGAGATTATCAGATCGATCCCGAAACGGTATCGGGTTATCCTGCCGTGAAATCATATAACATAGGTATAACAGTAGGCTTTTAAAAACTCGGAAATCATGAAAATAAAACATTTTATATATTTAATTCCTGCGTTACTGTTTACGACGGGATGCGATCTGCTGGACACCAGAATAGATACGCAGATTATGGAAAAGAATCTGGAAACGAATTTTCAGTATTTATTTGATATGGGTTATTCTCCATACGCCAATTTGAACAGCGGGTTTTATCACATCGACAATAATATTGCCGCTCCGATGTCCGATGAAGCGGAACAGACAGCAGCTTCTTCCAATTCACAGATTTTCAACAACGGAAGCTGGGGACCTTACAACAATCCCGATGATACTTACGGCAGATGTTATGCCGGAATAAGGGCTGCCCATATCTTTCTTGATTACAGCGTTGATTACACGACAAAGTTAGCGTTGAATCGTGATACGGTGTCAGACGGAGGCTACCAGTATCGGCGTGATGTTGCGGACATTGCTTTCCTTAGGGCGGAAGCTCAGACGCTGATAGCTTATTATTATTTTGAGTTGATAAAACGTTACGGAGCAGTGCCTTACGTAGATAAAGCATTGTCGTTGGACGATGAAACAGATCTTCCCCGTATTGCTTATCACGAAATCGTGGATAAAATCGTAGCGAAGATAGACGAGGCGGCAGATTATTTGCAGGTGAACTGGAAAAATTACGATTCGCAGCGCGACGGACGCTTTACAAAAGGCGCGGCGCTGGCGCTTAAATCGAGGATTCTGCTCTACGCGGCAAGCAAGCGCGACAATCCGGATAACGACAAGGAAAAGTGGAAAAGAGCAGCCTTAGCTGCATATGATGTTATTCAGCTTAACCAGTATTCGCTGGCAAGCAACTACCGGACATTATTCCTCGAAAGCAACAGCGTAACGGAGGCCGAGATTATCATGTCCATACGGGGAGGTTCTTCCAACGAAATAGAAAAAGCGAACTATCCTATCGGCACGCCCGGAGGAAACAGCGGAGTAACGCCTTCGCAGAATCTGGTTTCCGCTTACGAATACAAGAGCGCCCCCGATCCAAACAATCCTTATGCAAATAGAGATCCGCGTCTGGAATACTCTGTGGTAACGAATAATAGTCAATGGAACGGACGTACCATCAGAATGTGGCAAGGCGATGACGCGGAAGATGCGTGGGATAAAACCAATGCGTCGAAAACCGGTTATTACTTAAAGAAATTCCTGATTGAAAATTTATACTTGATACAGGACGAAAAAAGGATACATAACTGGACGCTTTTCCGTTATGCCGAAATACTGCTCAATTACGCGGAAGCGATGAACGAAGCATACGGACCGGATAACGATAACGGCTACGGACTTACCGCACGTCAGGCTGTAAATCAGATAAGAAGCCGTCAGGGAGTAGCTATGCCGCCTGTGGAAGCTGCCAATGATACGGAAATGAGGGAAAGAATCAAGCATGAGCGAAGAATAGAGCTGGCGTTTGAAGGACATCGCTTCTTCGACCTGCTGAGGTGGAAAGACGCGGAATACGCTCTTAACCAACCCTTAAAAGGCGTAAGGGTTGCGAAACAGGGAGAAAATTTTACGTATACAGAATTTACCGTAGAAAACAGGATTTTCTCGGCTCCTAAAATGTATTATTATCCCATTCCGCAAACTGAAATAAATAAATCGAAAAATGTCTTACATCAGAATGAGGGCTGGTAAGTAAAAATCGTATATAATTAAAGTTGATTTCAAAAATCTTATAAATTACAACAATGAAGAATATAATGAAAAATACGGCTTACTTGTGTGTCGCTTTATTTTTGCTGGTATTGAGCGCATGCGAACCGGACGACAACGAAAAAGAGTGGGGCGTCGCGAAAGTATATATGCCGCAGGCTGCCATTCTCAACGGTGGTTTGAGCAACGATTATCCCGTGCCTTTGAGCAATAATGCGTCCACAGAGAACTATGAGATTGATCCGGTAACGAATACACTGAAAATTACGCTTGGCGTTTATCGTTCGGGACTTTCATCGCTAAAAGCTTATTCTGTGTCGGTACAAGCCGATATTGACGCAAGCAATGCTGCGGTGGGGAGTATCAACAAAGGGATTCTTCTGCCCGCTGATACCTATTCGCTGCCGTCAACCGTATCGGTGCCCGATGGCGAGAGAGAAGCTGTTTTCTCTTTAAATGTTGATTTGAACAAACTCATCAGTGATTATCCATCTTATGGAGGCGGTAAATTGGTGTTGGTTGTAGGAATTTCGGATCCGACAAAATATGAGTTGAATCCAAAATTAAGCAAAACAACCATTATTATTGACGGTCCGTCCTTCCTTCCCGCGCCCAAAATAGTACAGGGCGGAGATTTTGAAAGCGGAAGCGAACAGTATTGGACGCGCGTCAATTTCAGTGGAAGTCTGGATGAATCCGTCGCAGCCATTACGAATGGAGCGCTTGTTTTCAATTACGGAACAACAGCGGCAACGGGAGAAATCTATTTCTATAATACCATACAGCTGGAAAAGGAAAAGACGTACAAATTCTCATCTAATTTTTCAAGTACGGGAGGTAGCACGATTGTTAGCGCGCGTTTCTATCTGATAGTTACTCATGTACTTTCAAGCACCGTTTCGTATGCGCAGGATGGACAATATAGCAGCGATACGAATACATTCTTCTGTATGTGGGATGCGTGGAACGGAATGAAGAACCCTGTTAACGGTACCTTGCCCCAAAACAGCGGCTGGGCTGGTGGAAATATTGAAAAGGGAAGCGGTCTTTTCACTCCCAAATTTTCGGGAACGGGCTACCTGATAATAGGTGTTGTGGCATGGGGTAGCCCTATTGGAATCATTACGCTCGACAATATTAAGATCGAAGAGCAATAATTGAATCAAAAGAAATATTTGTAAATCCTGACAGGTTTTGAAAAACCTGTCAGGAAGAAGCAATAACTTAAAATGTCTATATTAGTATGAAAAAAACTATTTTATTATTCCTGCCTTTCTGGATAATGTGTTTTGGACTATATGCGCAAAATTCCGATACTTGGGAGCTGATTTTTCAAGATGATTTTAACGGTACGGCGGTCAATCAATCGCAGTGGGGAATGTATTACAGCGCCGGACATGCCGGAAACGGACTGCGTCGCCCCGAAGCATATACAGTATCGGACGGCATTCTTACCGTAACCGCACAAATGATTGATGGACAGCTTGTTTCGGGTGGAATGGCACACCAGCTGAATGTTACATACGGTAAATTTGAAGTGCGTGTCCGTGCCGATGATGATTCGAGCAAGGCTACCAGCGCAGTGCTGCTTACATGGCCCCAAAGTGAACGTTGGCCTATTGACGGCGAAAATGATTTTTATGAAACGACGACCAACAGGCGGGAAAGTTTTCATACGTATATCCATTATGGCGCCGATAATAACCAATATCACAAGGACCACAAGTTCAATGTAAAAGAATGGCGCGTGGTAACTATGGAATGGGAAGCGGAGTGGATTAAAATTTATGTTGACGGCGAGCTGCAATGGACGTTGACAGATAAAAACGCCATTCCGGACGTACCTCATCATCTTTGCATACAGTTGGATGCATTTAAAAAAACAATGACCGGAAGTACCCGGATGCAGGTGGATTGGGTGAAAATATACCGCCGTTCTGTAAGCAGTGGATATAATCAAATCAGCGCAAACGAAGCTTCGGTGGCGTCTGTATCCCGCTCGGCAAACGGACACGCCTCTGTGCAGGTCAGTGATAAGGTAAAGGGATATTTGAAACTCGAAGTTTATGATATAAGCGGACGCCTGCTGCACACGCCTTACGAAGGAACAGCTATCCCTGACTCGTTTACACTGCCATTTTTAGGAAGTGGTATCCATGTGCTGAAAGCCTATACCCACAACGGCGTTTACAGCCAGAAGTTTTAAAAACTGAAATTTGAAGTGTAATTGTACGAAGGTGCGAAAATTAACGCTATATTTGAAAATTATATACTTATTTGGAAACCTATAAAACTAATTTAAAATGAACTTATTATCGAACAATCCGATTTCGAAGTATTTCTTTGTAGTAAAAAGATTTACAACATTGCTGTTTGTCTTTCTTGCCCCGTGTTTGGTAAGTTGCGGGTGTAGTGATAACAACGGGTATAAAGAAGATATTCCAGATCCGGTACCAACTGAAAATCCGGTTGCTGAATGGAAGCTGGTTTTTCAGGATGATTTTAACGGAACAAGCGTTAATACGGCAGATTGGAGCATGTATAACAGTCCAGGACATGCCGGAAACGGGCTACGCCGTCCCGGAGCTTTCAGCGTTGCGGATGGCGTTCTTTCCGTAACAGCACAAATGATTGACGGACAGCTTGTCTCTGGTGGAATGGCTCATAAATTAAATCTTGCGTACGGCAAGTTTGAAGCGCGCGTTCGTGCAGGAGAATGTGAAAGTAAGGCTACCAGCGCTGTATTGCTTACCTGGCCGCAAAGCGAACGCTGGCCTGTCGATGGTGAAAATGATTTCTACGAAACCGGAACAAATGATCGCCGGAGTTTCGATACTTTTATTCACTATGGAGCCAACAATAACCAATTTCATAAAAAGCATAACTTTGACGTCAGGGATTGGCTCATAGTAGCTATGGAATGGGAACCGGAATGGATTAAGATTTATGTGAACGGAGTTTTGCAGTGGACGCTGACAGAAAAAATAGCCATACCACAGGTACCTCATCATCTTTGCATACAGCTGGATGCGTTCAAGAAAGAAATGACCGGAATTACCATAATGCAGGTGGACTGGGTTAAAATATACGAGCGGGTTGAACAGAAAAAACAAGAAACAACCCTGATAAATAACAGTTTCTAAAAAATACTGTTTATCGGCAGGCACAAGGTTCGATGCAGCTTTATTAATTAACGATAAAGTCGCGTTGAACCTTTTGGGCTAAGTTTAACGTCCAATTAAATTTAACGTCCAATTTTCAGTCTTCTATCATGAAAAAAATAAAATTGCTCCTATTCTTGATTATTCTTTTTTATCCGGTATTTTCGCAAAACGCGTTCAATTTCGGACAATTGACTATCGGCAATGGATTATCGAGCGGTTCGATTACTTGTGTTTTGCAGGACAGCGAAGGCTTTATATGGATAGGCACAGAGGATGGACTAAACAAGTACGACGGATACGAAATTATCATATACCGGCACAATCCGCAGTTGTTAAATTCTATCGGAGGAAATTCCGTCCGCTGCCTTTTTGAAGATAGCCGCAACAATTTGTGGATCGGGCTGAAAGGCGATGGGATGTGCAGGCTGGATTTAAAAACAGGGCAATTTACCTCTTTCCGACATAATAAAACCAACGAAAACAGCATAAGCTACAACGACGTGTCGGGTATTGTGGAGGACAAGCAGGGCAAATTATGGATTGCCGTTGATAGAGGAGGTTTGGATATGTTCGACCCGGTTGCGGGAACTTTTGTCCACTATCCGATTTTAGACCGCCGCTTTAACCATTCGTTGAACGACGCGCTTACGGATATTACACTGGACAGACATGGAAATATCTGGTTAAGTTCGTGGGGAGGGGGCGTATATTGTTTTGATGTTAAGGATAAAAACTTCTTGGTTCATCCGTATTGGGAGCAGGAAAAAACGGATGAAAATGTGTGTAAACATATTTATTCACTGTATACGGATGAGAAAGATATACTGTGGGTTTCTTCCACACATGGAGGGTTGTATTCGTTGAATGAAGCGGAAAAGGAATATAAGCAATACACGGTTTGCGACAAACCGAATGAGTGTATTACGACCCGCTCGGTACAATCGGTTTGTAAGGATGAGAACGGAAATTTATGGGTTGCCAGTATCAATGAAGGCGTCAATATCATAAACGAAAAAAACGGATTGA
>JAISXQ010000221.1 GCA_031270425.1 Prevotellaceae bacterium
CTAACAGGTTTTGAAAACCTGTTAGGTGTTATTCCGCTGACCTGTCCTGTCTCCCTTTAGGGGTTAGGGGTCGTCGTGCTAAAACAAAAGCTCTTGCTTTTGAATGTTTTTTTTTGCAAGCGAACACGCTTGCTTTTAACTGCGACATAGCGAGACGCTATGCCGAACACTGAAAAAGAACGTTGTTACACTACGGCGAACAGGGGTAAATCAAGTATTCATAGTTACTAAGGTTTTTCGTTAAGAACCTTATTTTTCAGAAAATAACCTTAGCGGCAAAACATTGAAAGAGGACAAAACCTTATTAGTTTATTGACTTGCCAAGTCCCTCAGGGACGACACTTTATCAACTGTTATATCTTGTTTATTTCGCATTACGAAACTAATCTTTAATCTCCATAAGAAATTTTCTTTCTAAACTTATAAATAACTAAATTGCATTTACATATTGAAACTATCTTGACATTTATTCTGTATTTTTCTTGCTCATATCCAATTTTTTTTATATATCTTTGCATGTTGAAAGTCATTTTCATTTTAGCGAGCATGAAAAAAGCAAAAAAAGTTTTATACATTTCCCAAGAGATCTTCCCTTACCTTCCCGAATCCGAATTAGCCAACATGGGGCGATATTTACCCCAGGCAGTTCAAGACCTTGGACGCGAAACCCGCACATTTATGCCGAAATTCGGATCAATCAACGAGCGCCGCAATCAACTTCACGAGGTTATCCGCCTTTCGGGGATGAACTTAATAATCGACGATACCGACCATCCCTTAATTATCAAGGTTGCGTCTATCCAGTCGGCTCGCATGCAGGTGTACTTTATCGACAACGACGACTATTTCCACGGAAAAAACACCATATACGACGACAACAACGAAGAATACGACGACAACGACGAACGCACGATCTTTTTTGTACGGGGAGTGATGGAAACCGTAAAAAAACTGCGCTGGACGCCCGACGTCGTACATTGCCAGGGCTGGATGACCGCGCTGGCTCCGCTGTACATCAAAAGAGCATATAACGACGACCCTTTTTTCAAACATTCCAAGGTAGTGTATTCGCTTTTCGACGACCAGTTCAAAAAACCTTTCCTACCACTGTTTGCAAAAAATTTGCTTCTGGATGGCATCAGCAAGGAAAATACCGCCGTACTGGGGAAAAAACCAATCGATTACTCCGCTTTGAGCAAATTGGCTATTAATTTCTCGGACGCTGTTATTGCTTCAAGTCCCAAAGCGGATACCAAACTATTGGAGTATGCCGCGTCGAAAAACAAAAAAATACTTCCTTTTCAGGCAAATGAGAATTATGCTAATGAATTTGTGAAATTTTATGATAGTTTGATATAAAGTTTCGCATTATTTATCGTTAATTTGCAGCATCAAAATTTCAATAGCTAATATATGAAGCATCTTCTTCGTGGCTTGCCTGTTTTCCTGTCATTCGCTATCGTTTCATGTACAAACGACTCTACGGGTTTGGGTTCCGGTATTCAACCCGAAACCGATATTATTGAATATGCCGCCGATACTTTCCACGTAGTAAGCGACACAATGCTTGTGGACTATATTTACGCCGTTCCGGATTCATTCCTGTTAGGATATTTCCACGACGAAAAATACGGTTCGACGCGAGCCGATATCTTTGCGCAGCTAAAAGCCTCCACCGGATTTAAATACAACACCCAACGCCCGAATTTCAGTTTCGATTCGGCGCAAATTGTAATTTCGTATTACTCGTGGTTCGGCGATGGAAATTCTCCCATGCAGATTAATATTTATGAGATGAAAGGCGAGCCTTTCTCTTTCTCCGGAGCTTACCCGAGCAACATAAACCCGGATGATTACGCCGATTTCAGCAAGCCTCTGGCGTCGCAGGTTATCGTGGCAAAAGACACGATGCGTTACGAATCAACGGCGGTTATCTTTAAATTATCGCCTGAATTCGTACAACGTTTCATTCCCGACACCATAGGCAACACAACTTACGCCAGCGATGAAGCCTTCTTCAATTTCTTTAAAGGTATTTACATTACAACCGACTTTGGAACATCTACCATGCTTGCCATCAGAAGCGTCGGATTATATTATTATTACAGCTACGACGTTGTCGACAGCGACACTACCTATCATATTTCGCAGGTTGTACCCTTCCCCGCCAACAGGGAAGTGCGCCAGGTAAACCGCATCCAGCACCCAAACAGGGATGTAGTGAAGCCTGAAACAGGAAAAAGTTACGTTTCGTCGCCGGCAAATATTTTTACACGGGTAAAAATTCCGCTGAAACGTATGCACGACCGCATGAAAGAGAGCGTGAATCACAAGGAAAAATTAGTTGTAAGTTCGGCGTTGCTTAAAGTGGAAGTAAGTGATTTCGACGACTCCGAACTGACAGCGAATCCTCCCAAATACATGCTTTTAACAAAAGAAAGCACGCTCGAAAAAAATTACGGAAAGGATAAAATACCGGCAAGTTTGTCCGATACCGCAGCCATATACGCGGAATATAAAGTTGAAAGCGATACGGCAAGGTATTATTCCTTCAATTTATCAGGGTTAATAGCAACAGAACTCAGAAATGCCGAGAGGACAGGGCAAGCGCTCCCCGAAACATTGGACATGATATTGATGCCGTTCTCGTCCAGTTCAATATCTTCGTCGTCAACTGCCGTTTGGGCAAAACACATGATTCCGATAAGCGGCGTAACAATAAGAGGCGGCTCGAACAGCGAAAGCCCCATGAGAATAAAAATCGTTTACAGCGGCTTTTAGAACAGTGAATCGACAAATTCTTTGCGGTCGAACACTTGCAGATGATCCATGCCTTCGCCCAAACCAATGTATTTAACCGGAATTTTGAATTGGTCGGAGATTCCGATTACCACGCCGCCTTTGGCAGTTCCATCCAACTTTGTGATTGCAAGCGCGCTTACATCGGTAGCCTTGGTAAACTGTTTGGCTTGCTCGAAAGCAGTCTGACCCGTTGAGCCGTCCAGCACCAGCAACACTTCGTGCGGCGCGTTGGGCAGTACTTTTTTCATTACATTTTTAATTTTGGTCAGTTCGTTCATCAAGTTCACTTTGTTGTGCAGCCTGCCTGCCGTGTCGATAATTACGACGTCGGCTCCGTTGGCTTTTGCCGAAGAAACCGCATCGTAAGCTACCGAAGCCGGATCGGAACCCATTTTTTGTTTGATAACCGTTGTTCCCGTGCGTTCGCCCCATATCATCAACTGATCAACCGCCGCAGCGCGGAAGGTATCGGCGGCTCCCAGGTACACCTTTTTTCCGGCTTTGGTAAACTGATGCGCCAGTTTACCTATCGTTGTGGTTTTACCCACTCCGTTCACCCCAACGACCATAATTACATAAGGCGTTTCGGGCAGCGCGTCCGAAAAACCGGTAACAGTTGCCGGATTGTTCTCGGAAAGCAGTCCGGCGATTTCCTCCCTGAGTATGCTGTTCAGTTCGCTTGTGTTAACATATTTATCGCGGGCGACGCGTTTTTCAATGCGTTCGATGATGCGCAACGTGGTTTCCACTCCTACGTCCGAAGTAATCAGCGCTTCTTCCAGGTTGTCCAACACTTCGTCGTCCACTTTCGACTTGCCGGCTACGGCGCGCGTTAATTTGG
>JAISXQ010000281.1 GCA_031270425.1 Prevotellaceae bacterium
CGTTGTCCACCAGCATGTTTCCGGTAGAAGAACCCATAAAAACCTTTATCCCGCAAACTTTACGCGCGTCCGTTTTTTTTATTTCGTCGATATTATCGTTTGTAGCTCCCATGTAAAAGGAGTAATTGGCAAGAGATTTTCCGGCAGCCAGTTCGTATTTTTGTTCGAGCAGTTCGATAGTTGTTGTTGGGGGCTGCGTGTTGGGCATTTCCATAAAGGAAGTAACACCGCCCGCCACGGCAGCCCGGCTTTCGCTGTGAATGTCGGCTTTGTGTGTCAGTCCCGGTTCGCGGAAATGCACCTGGTCGTCGATAATGCCGGGGAGCAACCATAATCCGCTCGCGTCAATTTCCTCGTAAACGCCGTCAACAGTAAAATCGCGGGTTTCAAAAATTTCGGCTATCTTGTCGTCTTTTATCAAAACGGAGCCGGTAAAGCGTCTGCCTTCGTTGATGATTGTCGCGTTGCGGATAAGTTGCATGAGAGTTTAGAGTTTGTAGTTCAATAGTTTGGTAGAAATTTAAAAATTCATTTTTTCTATTTTAGTTGTAACATTTTTTATCAGAACAGGCAGTTTTACTGTTTTTTTTAAATATTCCAATCCGATGCTCAACAATAGCGAACAAGTCATTGATACCGTAAACATCAGCAAAGGATAGCGAAACGAATAAATAAAATCACGGAAAAAATATCCCTGTATAAAAGTGTGCAACAAATAAATGTTTATCGAATGTTTCCCTAAAAAGCAGAGCGTTTTACTTAAAATTTGTTTGCGTATGTATGTATGTATGTATGTATGTATGTATGTATGTATGTATGTATGTATGTGGCGAAATGTTAAAATTGCTAAAACCGCGATGTTTACAGCGAGAAAAGCATCAATTATTGTCGGCATAAACCGCAATCGCAGCAAGAACAGCAACAGAAAAGAAGCGGACAGGCAAAAAAGCAACAGCCAGATATTAAAACGGTTGAAAAATCGGTTGATTTTTTCAATATTTTGCGCAAACAGAATGCCAAATGAGAAATGAACAGACCAAAAAATAACCTCGTTGGGAAGAATGCCCGTTTTAAGTCGAGTGAGCAAATATAACGCAATCGGTAGCAGCAACGACAGCTTTTTCGCTCCGAAATACAAAATGGGAAACAATAGATATAATATGATTATCAGTTGATTAAACCACCAAGTAATATTGTACGATTGAAAACTGTTGATGCCGAGAAAGTCTTTAATCAACATCTTAATATGGTTGTTTTCGCCGTAGGGAATATCCATGCCGCGCCCGAAAACGAATATGCCGATTGGCACAAAAATTAAAAAAACAACCCAATAATTTGCATAAAATTTTGCAAGACGTTTCAGCGTGAATTTTAGCGTATCGGCAACCGGATTTCCGGCTGTTTTTGTATATTGCACACTCAATCCGTAAGCCGACAAAAAAAGAAACAGCGCCACGCAGACTTTGCCAAACTGTCCTGTTTTATATACAAAAAATCCAAATTCAGGGTGCATATAAAATAAGTGATGCCACAGCATCAGGCAGATAGCAATGCCTTTTATCAAAAGCGTGTCGTCTTTCGAGAGCGAATAATCAAATGTTTGCTTCACTGTTCAATAGTTCGTTATAAAAATAGTTTAAGTCTAATAATTCAACTCTTGATTCATATAAATCATTTGTAATAACCCGCTTCCCAAAAAGTCCCCCTTTAAGAGATTTAGGGGGCTGGATATTTCCGAAACCAACTGCCGATTTTCAGTTGGATAACTCCGAAAAAAGCTTCGCCGAAAATACCGGTATTCATTTTGGATGTACCCAGTTCGCGGTTAATAAAAATAATGGGAACTTCCGTTATTTTGAATCCGCATTTGTAGGCGGTAAATTTCATTTCCACCTGAAAGGCGTATCCTTTAAACTTTATTTTGTCGAGTTCGATGGTTTCGAGTACGCGGCGGCGGTAGCATTTAAAACCGGCGGTTGTGTCGGCTACATTCATTCCAAGAATAAAACGGACGTATTTCGAAGCGAAATAAGACATCAACACCCGCCCCATAGGCCAGTTCACAACGTTTACGCCGCTTACATAGCGCGACCCGATTGCCAGATCGGCGCCTTCTTCGGCGCAGGCTTTGTACAGTTTGGGCAAGTCGTCCGGGTTATGCGAAAAGTCGGCGTCCATCTCGAAGATATAATCGTATCCGCGCTCCAACGCCCATTTGAAACCGGTGATATAAGCCGTTCCCAAGCCGAGCTTTCCCTGCCGTTCGACGATAAAAAGCCGTTCGGGAAATTCTTGTTGCAGCGATTTTACAATGCCTGCCGTTCCGTCGGGCGAACCGTCGTCGATAACCAAGATATGGCAAGCCAGGGGCAAGGATAGCACAACGCGGATAATATTTTCGATATTCTCCTTTTCGTTGTAGGTCGGTATGATAACTAATTTTGAAAACATAACGTTAGTTTAGGGTTTCAAGATTTCAGGTTTCAAGATTTCAGGTTTCAAGATTTCAGGTTTCAGGTTTCAAGGTTTCAAGATTTCAGGTTTCAGGTTTCAAGATTTCAGGTTTCAGGTTATTTACTTTGCGTTGTTTTTACGCGCGAAGCGCAAATAAAGTCAATAAAGTCAATAACGGCAATAACGGCGAAGCCAACTAACGCGCAAAGCGCAACTAA
>JAISXQ010000018.1 GCA_031270425.1 Prevotellaceae bacterium
TTGGCAGCTTGGAACAAAGCGCAGGACGCCTTGAAACGTTTGGAAACAAAACCGGCGCCTAAACAGTCTTTTTTCAAAACTCTTTTTAAGGGAAAGCCGCAAGCTATTCCGGGCGAAAGTTTTGAAACGATAGCCGCAGAAGTTTCGGAAGACGAATCTGCCAAACAAAACAACGGACATATCGGGTGGGTTACTTCCTTCCGCACCATTTATCCTTTTGAAACAGTAGCTTACAATACGCTTGTAGGAAATATCTCGCAACCGGTGCGCACCATGTTCGGCTACCACATCATCAAGGTTCACGACCGCCGCGCTTCGCGGGGAGAAGTATTGACCGCCCATATTATGAAATTTACTTCGGACGACGAAGAGGCGAATAAGCGGGCAAAAGAACAAATCGACTCGCTTTACGCACGTGTGCTGGCGGGCGACGATTTCGGAACTTTGGCAAAAGAACATTCCGACGACAAAGGTTCGGCGGCAAACAACGGAGAAATTCCCTGGTTCGGGACAGGACGCATGGTTCCCGAATACGAACAGGCTTCCTTCGCGCTGGAAAATGCCGGCGATGTTTCCGCTCCCGTACAGTCGGCTTACGGATGGCACATTATAAAACTGCTGGATAAAAAAGGACTGGCTTCCTACGATGAATTGAAAGCCGAACTGGAACGCCGTGTTAAGCGCGACGAACGGAGTTCGGCAGGCAAAAAGGCTTTTGTCGCCGGACTTTACAGGCAATACAACGTCAGGGAAAATAGCGAAAATCTGAACGACTTCTACACGCTGCTCGACGGTCGCACGCTGACCGACTCCGCCTTTAACGCCGAAGCCGCCAAACTGAATAAAACCGTACTGAACTTTGCCGGAGAAACTTTTGCCCAATCCGATTTCGCGGCGTATTTGAAAAAACACAGCTATTCCGAAAAAACAAATCCTGCGGATATTATCGATGAAAAATTTAAAACCTTTATCGACGAAAAGCTGTTGGCTTACGAGGACACGCAATTGGAAAAGAAACACGATGATTTCCGTTTCCTGATGCAGGAATATCACGACGGCATCCTGCTCTTTGAAGTAAGCAACCAGGAAGTTTGGGATCGCGCGTCGAAAGACAGTGAAGGATTGGACGGATTCTTTACTAAAAACAAGAGTAACTACAAATGGGAAAAACCCCATTATAAAGGACGCGTAATTTTATGTAAAGACCAGGCAACTTTGAAAGCGGCAAAAGCCATCGCGAAATTAGCAAAAGCCGATTCTCTCGACAAATATCTGCCTGCCCGCTTAAACGACAGCATCCAGTATATAAAAATCGAAAAAGGTTTGTTCGTTCAGGGCGATAACAACGTGGTGGATAGAGAAATATTTAAAGTAAAAGGCATTGAACTTTCCGAAGAATATCCTTATGCTTTCGTTGTGGGTAAAAATTTGAATCTAACGCCCGAAAGCTATACGGACGTTCGCGGATTGGTTACCGCCGACTATCAGGATTATCTGGAAAAAGAATGGATACGCAAACTCCGCGGAAAATATCCGGTTGTTGTCGACCAACATGTTTTGAAAACGGTTAAAAAGAATTAGAAAGAAACCTAAGCCCCCTAAATCCCCCATAGGGGGCTTGGGGCTTATGTTATGAAAACGGCAATCCTTTGCATATTGTTGTTTTTCGGGACTTTACAGACATGTATGAAAAAAACTCCCGAAGAAGCGCGTATTCCCTTAGCCGGAGTGGAAGGGCGGTTTTTGTATTATGACGATGTGGCAAATGCTATTCCTGCGGATATAAGTTCCGCCGACAGCATCGAAACAGCGCGGAACATCATTCGCAAATGGGCGACGGATATTTTGATGTACGAAAACGCCAAACGCAACACGCCCAACGAAGCGGAAATCGAAAAAATGGTGCAGGAATACCGTAAATCCCTTATCATACATCAATATCAGCAAAATTTGATTGATCAACGCTTAAAAATAGAACCGGAGGAGACGCAGATAGAAAGTTTTTACAAGCAATACGGCGCTCAAATGCTGCTGAAAGAGCCTGTTATAAAAGGTTTTCTGTTGATAGCGCCCAACAATTCTCCCAAACTGGAAGAAATGCGGGAGTGGGTTCGCAAGGGAAATACCGCATCCTTGGAAAACATTGAGAAATACTGGTTGCAAAATGCCATAAGTTACGACTATTTTGCCGACAACTGGGCGCCTGTATCTTCGGTTTTGAAAAAACTTCCGATACAGACAAAAGAAACGATAGAGCAAGGACTGAAAAATTCTTTTTACGAAACGGCGGATACGGCGCAGCGCTATTTGCTGCACATAAACGATTATATCCCTGCCGGACAGCCCGAACCCTACGAATTGGCAAAAGACAAAATAACCAACATCCTGCGCATGAGGATAAAAGCCGATTATATTTCTTCATTTGAAAATGATTTGTATAATGAAGCGGTGAAAACGGGTGCGGTAATGTTTTATGAAAAAAATGAACAATAAACGTATGAAAAAGATATTCTTTCCAATTTTATTTTTCGTATTGGGCGCTGTGAGCCTTAATGCTCAAACGAATATTATCGACGAAGTGATTTGGCTCGTTGGCGATGAAGCCATATTGAAGTCGGAAGTGGAAGAACAGCGTTTGCGGGCGCAATACGAAGGAACGCCTGTACAGGGAAATCCGTATTGCGTTATCCCGGAACAGATTGCCATTCAAAAACTGTTTTTGCACCAGGCTGCCCTCGACAGTATTACGGTAAGTGAAAGCACTGTGGCAAGTCAGGTAGAGTCCCGCTTGAATTACTTCATGTCGCAAATCGGTTCGCGCGAAAAGATGGAGGAATATTTTGGGAAAAGTGTCAACCTCTTGCGCGAAGATCTTCGCGAAGTTGTTCGGAATCAATTGATTATAGAGCAAATGCAGCAACAATTAGTCGGCAGCATCACTTCGCGTCCGGCGGACGTCCGCCGTTTCTACAACTCGCTTTCGGCAGACAGTATTCCGGTGGTTCCGGCGCAAGTCGAATTGCAGGTTATCAGTTTCGAGCCTCCCGTCCCGACGGAAGAAATAAACAGGGTAAAAGAACGCCTGCGCGACTTTACCGAACGTGTCCACAAAGGCGAAGCTGAGTTTTCCGTTTTAGCCCGCGTTTATTCCGAAGACAAGGAAAGCGCGGCGCGGGGAGGCGAACTGGGTTTTCGCGGACGCGGCGAACTGGTTCCTCAATACGTTTCGGTAGCTTTCAATTTGCAGGACCCGACCAAAGTTTCGCGCATTGTCGAATCGGAATTTGGCTTTCACATTATTCAACTTATCGAAAAGCGGGGCGACCGCATCAACAGCCGCCATATATTGCTGAAACCGCACATTTCGAGCGAGGACAAGCAAAAGGCGACCCATACGCTGGATTCCATTTCAAACCTGATACGCGAAAGTAAAATCACTTTTGAACAGGGAGTTATGTACTATTCGCAAGATAAAAACTCGGTTATGAACGCCGGATTAATGCTGAACGAAAAAACGGGAACTTCCAAATTTGAATATCAGGATTTGCCTTCGGAAATTGCCAAAGTTGTTTATGGAATGAATATCGGCGAAATATCGCATCCCTTCGGCATGATAGACCCAAAAACGAATAAGGAGGTGGTAGCGGTGGTGAAACTCAAATCGAAAACGGAAAACCATAAAGCCAACCTGACGGACGATTACCAACTGCTGAAAAATAGTTACGAAGGGAATAAAAAAGAAGAATTTATTACCAATTGGATCCGTAAAAAACAAAAAGAAACGTACATCAGCATCGACCCCAAGTGGAGCGACTGTGAATTTGAATATCCGGGTTGGAAGAAATGAAAAAATATTTTTCACGGTGTTTCATATCCATTTTACATATCCTGCAATCTTTCGACAACTGTTTGTCCTTATTATTTTTTGCTTTTTCCCTTTGTTGCTCAATGCACAAACGGGACAGGGAAGTTTGCGCAACGATGTGTTGAAGGAAGTTGCGCCACAAAAAGAGCTAAAACCAGCCAAAACGCCGCCAAAAAACCCGGAAAAAAAGACGACTTTCGTTTACATGGAGCATACCGATTTTATTTCGGTTGACGAGGCGCTTATGCCCGGAGTTCAGCTTTTCAACGGCAATGTCTGTTTTCGCCACGACAATGCGTTGATGTATTGCGACAGCGCGTATTTCTATCAAAACGAAAATTCCTTCGATGCATTCGGCAATGTGCGCATCATACAAGCCGATACGATTTTTGTTTACGGAGATGTGCTTTATTACAACGGAAACGCTAAATTAGCCCGTTTGCGCCATAATGTACGGATGGAAAACAAACGAGCCGTACTTACGACCGACAGTTTGAATTACGACCGGGTTTTGAATCTGGCTTACTATTACACCGGTGGAAAAATAAAGGACGAACTGAACACCCTCACATCCGTATGGGGACAATATTCTCCCGATACGGAACGGGCGCTGTTCCGGCGCGACGTACATCTGGTAAACCCGAATTTCACGATGGATGCGGACACCCTGAAATACAATACAAAAACAAATATAGCCGACATTGTCGGTTCCACGCATATTTTGTATCAGGACGAAACCGACATTTATTCCGAACGCGGCTGGTACAATACTTCCAACGAACGCTCGATGCTGCTCGACCGCTCGCTCATTGTCCACCGGGACGGAAAGACGCTGACCGGCGATACGATTTTTTACGATAAGCAAGCGTCCGTCGGAGAAGCCTTTTCCCGTGTGGAGTTGACGGATTCGGTACAGAAAACCACATTGACCGGCAATTATCTTTATTACAACGAACTTAACGAATTCGGCTTGGCTACCGACTCCGCCCTGCTGGTCGACTGGTCGGGCGAAGACCACATGCACTTGCACGCCGATTCTTTGCGGGTGTTTAAAGATTCCGTTTTCAACGTATCGGTAGGGCATTACAATGTGCGCGTCTTTCGGAGCGACATGCAGGCGATATGCGATTCGCTGGTTTATTCCACGAGGGATTCGGTTATCAATCTGTTTGGCGAACCCGTCCTCTGGGCTGAAAGTAGCCAATTGTCGGGGGAAATGGTAAAAGCGCATACAAAAAATCAGAAAGTGGAGCAGGTCGTTATAAACAACTCGGCGATAGCTTCACAACGCGCTGATATAGACTATTTTAATCAGTTATCGGGAAAGGAGATTATCGCTTACGTCGATAGCGGAGCCTTGCGCAGGATTTTTGTAAACGGGAATGCGGAAACGATTTATTTTCCGGTAGATGAAGCCGATGGACTTTTCGTTGGGATGAACAAGACGCAGAGCAGTTACGTTACCATGTTTTTGAAAAATAAAAAAGTGGAGAAAATTCTGCTTACCACCGTTTCCAACGGGAATATGTACCCGCTTTCGCAAGCATCGGGCGCCGGCTTGTACCTGCGGAATTTCTTTTGGCTCGAAGAACAGCGTCCGAAAGACGAAAAAGACGTTTTCACAAAGTTCGCAAAAACAGAACGCCGCAAACCCGACGCCGCTTCACCGCAAAGAGGCGGTGAGGCGATTCTTCCCGAATAAAAACAACCTGCGCCGTCGGTTTATTCTCTGTTCGGCATAGCGTCTCGCTATGTCGCAGTTAAAAGCAAGCGTGTTCGCTTGCAAAAAAACATCAAAAGCAGCGTTTATACCGATTTTTATCGGTAAGCTTTTGTTTTAGCGCGACGCAGTCAGAGACTACGCCGAACAAGGGATATTTTTAGTTGCCTTAATAAATGGCGTTCGCTTTAATAAATATCTTTTGAATTGAAAGAAAAAAATAGAAAAAAATTTCATTTCAGTCTTGTAGAATTAAAATATTGATGTATCTTTGCACCGTTTTTGATACATGAACGATGAAAAATAATTCTCTACATATAATAAACTTGCTCGGTATTATTATTCTCTTGCAGAACAAGCAGAAGTGAGTATGGTATGTAGATAAACGAACAAGTAAAATATCAAAACCTTTCTCACTTCAATGTGCGGAAGGTTTTTTTTTAGAAATAAATCCCGTTAATTAAAAGTATGGAAAAATTGTTTATATTTGACACCACATTGCGCGACGGCGAACAAGTGCCCGGGTGCCAGTTGAATACGGTAGAAAAAATTCAGGTAGCGCGTGCGCTGGAAGCCTTGGGTGTAGATGTTATCGAAGCCGGTTTTCCGGTTTCGAGTCCGGGAGATTTTAATTCGGTGGTCGAAATATCGAAAGCCGTAACTTGGCCCGCCATTTGCGCTTTGACGCGCGGTGTGCAGAAAGATATTGACGTAGCGGCGGAAGCCTTGCAATACGCGAAGAAAAAACGAATACATACCGGTATCGGAACTTCCGATTTTCATATCAAATACAAGTTCAATTCCAATCAGGAAGAAATACTGGAACGCGCCGTTGCCGCTGTGAATTATGCGAAAAAATATGTGGAAGACGTTGAA
>JAISXQ010000064.1 GCA_031270425.1 Prevotellaceae bacterium
ATCAAAAAAAAACCGTACCTTTGCATCCGCTTTGCGCTCGTGGTGTAATTGGTAGCCACGCCAGACTTAGGATCTGGTGCTGAAAGGCGTGGGGGTTCGAGTCCCTTCGGGCGCACAACAAACATTGATTATCAATGTTTTAGCAACAAAGCACCCAAAAAGAAACCCATTTTAGGACTTTTAGGGTGCTTTTTGTGCCTCTCGGCACTATCGACGTATTAAAACAAAAAAGAATATCAAAAAAATGATAATGAGAATATTATAACGCCTCCGGTACGGGTCGGGCGCGGGCTGTTCCGTTATTTCCGCCTGTCGGTTAATGTCCTCGTTTTTTTCGGCGTTCTTGTTTACCTGTGTGTTTTTCTTGCTTTCATTAACGCCTGATTGTTCGCTTTTTGCCGTTACTGTATAACCTTCAATGCTTTTAATGGCTCCTTTGTTATTGGGGGGCTTGTCCGGGTTGCTACTGCCGATATTGCTTAATATTGCGTCCGGCAAAACAATATTATCCGTTGTATCTTGATGGCTTGGACCATCTTGGGGATAAAATTCTATTTTGAAATAGTTTATTTCTACGCCCTGTTTTTTTGTCGTGTCTGCGAAATTGTATATTTCGCGGCTAGTTGTTTCGTTTTGCTTTTCGTTGCTTATTATGGCTTCCGTTGTATGGCTCGTTGTCAGCTTTTGGGGTATCCGGCAGCTGGTAAACAACAAAACGCAAAAGCAAATAAATAAAATTGTTCGTTTCATTTTCCTACTATTTTTAAGATTGATTGCACATGAATTTTTACTATCGCTTCTTTGCCCTCGTTTGAAAGCAAATACCGGCAATCTTCGGGGTTATCCATAAACAGGTTTTCCGTGAGAACGGCTTCGCATTTAGTGTCCCGCAAAATGGCAAAATTACTGTCCCAATCCGCATCGCCGTCTGTCCAATCCCCGCGCATTTTCGTACCAACAGGCAAAATGGTTTTTGCTTCGTTCCAAAAGATTGTAGCATATTCATCGCTCTTACTTTTGCCTAAATAGGTATGAATTTCCCAACCGATGGCCCTGCCTGTGGCGGCGTTGTTATGAATGGAAACTAAAAGGCAGTTTTTTACGCCAACCTTTGCGGCGATGGCGTTTGCTCTTTTACAACGTTCTGAAAGCGGAATATCGGTATTTTCCTTTACTATCCGTTCCACGTCAATACCTTGTTTCCGCAATTCGGTTTCTACCCGCAGAGCGATTTCCCGCGTGTATTTCCATTCAAATAATTGGGAACCGTCCGGCCAAACAGGAGACCGTTTTCCGGGTGTTTCTATCCCGTGTCCGTTGTCAATCAGTATTTTCATTTTCCGGTTCTTTTGTCTGTTTTAAATACTCGGCTACTTTGGATGCCAAATCTTGGGTACTAATATCTGCAATAACTTTCCCTACGATTTTGGCGGTCTGGGCGATTTCCGCTTTTTCCTTGTCTTCCGCCTTTTCGTAAACACTCTTTAATTCAATAAATCCGACAAATATAGACCCTATAAATGTGAGAATAGGGATAAGCGGTAAATGTACGTTGATTTGCGGGTTTATCTGCGAAATGGTTATCATTTGCATTGCGTCGATAATGGTAATTACAAAAATCATATTGTAATACTTACCTATCTTTTCAACCGTTTTGCGGAGTCCAAATGACGACCGAAATTCACCGCGTATTTTGGCTTTGCGTACTCCCGCCCAAAGGTCAAGGAATATGACTGCCAAAACAAGAAAGTACATTACTGCCAACATAACTATTTGCGGGAAAACACGTTTTAAAATTTCCGTCAGTTCCATATTAAAAAAATTCATAATGTTTGTAATTCATAATGTTTGTAATTTATAAAATCCGTAAACTCCGAAATACACGCTTAAAAATGCGGCTAATTCTAAAAAGAATGTCAAACTGTTTATTGATGTTTTCCCGCTTCCTAATGCGCCTTTTGTTTTTAATCCAAATGAAAAAAATATAGCCGTAAGCGCCAAAGTAAAAAACCAAAATGGGGTATAAATAAATATCCAAATTTGAGTAAGCAGGGCGCAAAGTGATGCACTTATAACGTGTACATTGTGCGTCATACCTTTATCTTTAAATGGCGCGGAACATCCAACGAAAATTAAAAAAGTGCATCCGAAAAATATCAATGCCTGTGCCGTTTCGCCGGAAATGTTTAGCCAAAATATAACCAAAGGCATAGCCACTAAAATAGTCCATCCGTAAAATACCGGCAAGCGTATTTTTGGCGGCAAAAGGTAATAACTTTCGCTAATGGATTCGGGTATTCCGTATTTCAACGTAATGGCTGCCAATCCGAGCGCAAAGGTAATCAATGAAATAAAAAATAATGCTGTCATAAGAATATTCATTTTGCTGTTATATATTAAAAGCCTCTTTTTCGGGGTATCCGGTTTTGAAATTATAGTCGTCCACTTGCGAAATGCTGTTGAAACTCGAAACGGCGATTTTATGCCCTGTGGTTACAATGGATGCGTTATCGGCATACCGTTGTATCCTTGCAAGCATTATTTTTGCCTGTGAAACCGGAACGGTAAGAATTACCCCAGCGATAGGTAATTGGATTGTTTCTTCCTGCAATAACTCTGCGGAATCAATCGAATTGCGAAAAACGGCGCGAGTTCCTGCATCAATCCATGTTTTTTGTTCGTTGAACAAAAAGCTATTTACTTCGTCGCTATTATCGTATGCGTCAATCTCGGCGATTTTTGCGACGATAGTTTGTTCGAGTGTCCGCGCCGGCTCAGGCGACATCAATCCCAATGCCCGCAAATCCACTTTAATCATCGCTTTGAGGTCGGAAACTTTTTTTAAATAAGTTTCGTATTTTTCCTTATCCGCCGGGTCAATGGATAATTTTAGACTGAAAGCGTTGTATTTGTTGATTAACGCGGTTTCTTCGGGCGGGCTGTAATGCTCGGCTATTACGGCGTTTGCCAGCGTTTCGTAATCGGGTTTTCCCCAAATAAGTACAGTTTCATACTCAAACGCGGTTTTTTCTTCGCCGCTTTCGGTTGTTACCGGCACTTCCTTTATGTTGTAATTGTAATGCCGGCTATCATCGCCCAAATCCTGCAAAATGGACGGTCTAACGTCTGAATTGGATTTCATACTTTGAATTTTTAGAAAGTTTATTTATTAAATTTATACTGTTACAATGCTTTGCCCAGCCCCACCAAGGGCAAATACTTTGTTTAAAATCTTCCGGAGTTAATCCATTACGCTTGTTTATCCGTGCCAAACGGCGGCAAAACCGTTTTTTAATGCTTTTCCGAAGGCGTGTATGGGTATGGTAAAAAACGTAACCGACAAAATCAATTCCCCGCGCTGCTAACGGGAAAACCTGCCAATTACTTTTTATTTCCAATTTCAGGTTATCGGCCAAATAATCCATCATTTCCCTGAATAACTGATGCAAAAAACGTTTGTCGTGGTGTAATACTACAATGTCATCGGCATAACGGAAATAGTATTTTATGCCCTTCTTTTCCTTCATCCAATGGTCAAAGTAAGCAAGGTATAAATTAGCGAAGTATTGACTTAAATAGTTCCCAATCGGTACGCCGCAGGCTGAATCTATTACTTCATCAAGTAATAATAGCAGTTCGGAATCCTTTATTTTCCGGCGAAGGATTTGTTTTAAAATATCGTGGTCAATGGAAGGGTAAAACTTGCGTATGTCTATTTTCAGACAGTATTTTGTTGCTTCTGGGTTTTCGCGCAGTACCGTTTTCATCTTTTCGGCTGCGGCGTGTATTCCCCTTTCTTTTATGCAACTGTATGTATCGGCGGTAAATATGGAAACCCATACAGGTTCTAATACGTTCATTACGGCGTGATGTACTATTCTGTCGGGAAAGTATGGTAAACGGTAAATTTCCCTTTCCTTCGGTTCGTAAATCGTGAAAATGTCGTATTTTGATGTTCTGTAAAGTCCTTTTTTCAGGGCTTCGTGTAGATT
>JAISXQ010000094.1 GCA_031270425.1 Prevotellaceae bacterium
CATGACGCAAATGT
The DNA here is from genome assembly GCA_031270425.1 of Prevotellaceae bacterium. GTDB lineage: Bacteria > Bacteroidota > Bacteroidia > Bacteroidales > Paludibacteraceae > H1. The sequence continues at coordinate 15 of JAISXQ010000094.1, forward strand.
ACTGTTTTTTTGACTGCGTCACCCAAATCGGTGACGCAAAATTTATAATATGTTGATTTGCAAATTGTTATAAAATACGCGTCGGAAAAGTGTCGAAGTCAGGAATAGTAAGAACAAATAAATAATTTACAAAATGGAACAGACAGTTAAGGAAAAGGTCGAAGAAACAAAGTACTATATCGACTATGTTTATGACAATCCGACAGGCGCAAACTTCTATCATAAATTGGTAAGAAGTTCAGACGGGGCGATTCTATACGCGAATCCAAACTTAGACTACGTGTTTGCACACTGCTTTAAAACGGGTATTAACAAAAACGATATAATAATATTATAAATCATGGAAAAGAAAATTTACGAGGTGCGCGCAACGGATGCACCGGTGATCATTAAAGTTTCAGGAAAGGCAGAGGTTGTCATTGAATCAACCCCGCCTGTTGAACCGCACGAGATTCATTTGAGATTGAATTCCTACGAAAAGGCCTGTGAATATCTTGGCAGAGATGGTAGGCGTCTTTTCTTTGTCTGTCATGGCGAGCATCAAAAGGAAATAAATGCCATTTTCAAATTGATAACCATTGCCGAAGCATGGAACGCTGCCGATGGTTTTGTGCCGGATTGGACAAACAGGCAACAATGCAAGTATTTTCCATGGTTTTCCTATTACGGCGCGGATGCGGGCTTCGTTTGTGCGCGTGCGTATGGCGCGGCTTCGGCTACGGCTGCGCATGTCGGCTCCCGGCTTTGCTTTAGAACCCGTGAACTCGCCAACCTATTTGGGCAACAATTCATTGACCTGTGGAATGACTTTCTATTATAATAATCAATGACTTTCAGTAAATAACCGGGCGGGCAACCGCCCATAAAATTCAACAATAATGAGAAAAATTAACAATTTAGTTTTAGCGGCTTTATTTTTATTAACAGCCGTGTCGTGTGCAAAAATCGACAGCGGAAGCGTCGGAATCATGTTTACAAAATGGTCGTCGGACAAGGCAGAGTACGGCGGCGTGGTTGGAACCTGTAAGGGTTTCGTGTGGTACAATCCTTTTACGAGAAGTGTATTTGAGTATCCGGTATTTGTTCAGCGGAAGTCATTCGACAACATCCTTGTCAATGCCAGGGACGCGAGTACATTCAACATCTCGCCGGTACTTGCCTACCGTTTAAACCCCGAAAAGGCCATATACGTTTTCACAAAATACCGCAAACCTCTGTCCGACATTGAAGAAGGCTACATACAAACATGCATTTACGAAGCATACCGGACATGCGGAAATACCTACACATCCGACTACCTGATGTCGAACCGTGAAGAATTTGAAAAAGCAGTCCGCGCACGGCTCGACGAATCCATGACAAAAGAAGGATTTATAGTGGAAGAATTTACGGCACAAATTACACCCCCTCCAAGTTTAAGAAATGCCATCGACGCAAAAAACGAAGCCATCCAGAACGCATTAAAAGCCGAAAACAAAGTAAGAGAAGCGGAAGCCAATGCCAAGATAGAAATCGCAAAGGCAAGCGGCGAAGCGCAGGCCCTGAAAATCAAAGGCGACGGCGAAGCCTATTACAACAGGGTTGTTGCGGCTTCATTAAATCAGTTGCTCGTCAACCAATATGCTATTGAAAGATGGGACGGAAAACTACCTGTTTACTCCGGCAATGCAACTCCTTTTATAAATGTGAAATAAACTAAAACGCTATGAAGAAAGCAAAGAAGATATTAATCATCCAACTCACAGTGCTTTGGGCAATGGTAATAACAGCAATCATTTTAGACATTTTAAACAATTAAAATCATGGAACAGGCAATTGAAGATTACAGGAAAGGATTTACAAAAGGACTTATACAAGTCCGAATCAAAGACAAAGCGGAAGTTGTAGAAAAAATCCGCAAAGCAATTGGGGTAATAAACCGGGTATCTTTCTATTCTTACCAACACGGTAAAGTAGAACCCAAGGCGTCGCAAGCCGCGGCAATCGAAAAAATATTTGCCGAATACGGCATTACGGAAATCTGGGGACAATGAATGAATCGGCAACGATGATTACTCACTTATAACATAAAAAAAGTCATGAAAGAAATTTTATTGGAATTATTAAAGCCATTCAAAGGCTTGAATTTGAAGCAAAAGGCGATTGTGGTTTATTTCATTTTCTCATTTTGTCTCTTGTGCGTAGGCGATGAAACGCCGGTGTGGATTGTTGCACTCGTGGTTTTGAATTTTGCCAACGCCGCAAGACTGATTCGTAAAGTTCCATTACCGGAAATTGAATAACAATCATGGAAGAACTGAATATCAATCTTGAATTACCATTATGGCAGCTTACCGGAAGGCAGCTGTTAGACATAATTGAATACGGGACAAAAACGAAAATATCCGTCGAAGACCCGATCGTTAAAGTGATAGACACAACGAAAGACAGCAAACACTATGTCTACGGAATTGACGGTATCGCAAGCCTTTTCGGTTGCTCAAAAACAAGCGCTAACCGTATCAAACAGAGCGGGAAGATTAATTCCGCTCTGTATCAATACGGAAATAAAATCATTGTCGATGCCGATAAGGCATTGTCTTTAATAAAAGTAAACGGAAAACACAGTAAAAAACAGCAATTATGTTAAGCGAAAAACAGATTTTCATTTTGAACAGAAACAAAGTACAAGCCCACGAAGACGGTGGCGGACATTGGTATTTTACAGTAAACGGACAAGCGCCGAATCAAAGCAATTCGCTTTCGGAAGAAGGCGCATTGAAAAAAGCAATCGGATATTTGATGAGTAAGCGATGAATAAGACATACAACAAAAAAGAATTTCTATTGCCCGACAGCATAAACAGTTGTGCAAGTTTCCATGCAAAAGTATTTGAAGATGGAAAATACATATTCCGCATACACGATTGTATTACCGGGATAAGATTTATGGGCGATTTAAACACTCCGGATAACGTTAGCGAGGCATATAACAAAATCGCCAAGCTAATAGAAGGATTAGAAGGTTTTAGGGATTTTGTATTTAATAATTTCATTAAAAAATAAATACAGGGATATGAAAAGAGTAACGATTAAAGAAATGACCCTTGTAAACTTCAAGGGAATTAAGAGCCTTACCGTTAATTTCGGTCAGGTTACGGAAATCCGCGGGGCCAACGCCACTGGTAAAAGCACCATAGCAGACGCTTTTAATTGGGTGCTTTTCGGTAAGGACGTAGCCGGTAACAGCGATTCAAAGTTTGGGATAAAAACCAACGACACGAACGGCAATGCGATTCCAAAGATAGACCACGAAGTTACGGTATTGTTGGACGTGGACGGGCAAACCGTAGAACTCCGTCGCGTTTTGTCGGAAGATTGGGTGACGCCGCGCGGAAGCTCCGAAGTGGTATTCAAAGGCAACGCGACAGCCTATTTTTACAACGGCGTACCGTTGAAGGAAAGCGAATACAAGGCGAAAATAAACGAAATTATCAACGAAGATTTATTTCGTATGATAACTAATCCGTTGTATTTTCCCCGCCTTGATTGGCAGGTACAGCGTGAAATGCTTTTGCGTATCGCGGGCGGTATAACGTTGGAAGAAATCGCAAACGACCGCGCCGAATTTTCGGAACTTATCGCCCAATTATCCGGCAAAAGTCTTGCGGAGTACAAGGCGGAAATTTCGGCTCGTAAAAAGAAAATAAAAGAGGTGTTAGGCATGATACCCTCCCGCATTGACGAAGTAACACGCGCCACGCCCGACGCACCGGATTATAAAGCATTGGAAGCCGGAAAAACTGCCGCAGAAAACGAAATAAAAGCCATTGAAACGGCTATGCAAAATGCCGTAGAAGCAAGCCGGCATGAATACGAAGCGCAGCGCAAAATTCAGAACGAAATAAACGGACTGAAAACAAAGCAGCAGCAAATCAAATTTGATGCCATTCTAAAGGCAAAGGAAGCGTGGAATAAACGTAATGCCACCGCAAGGGAAGCCCTCAAAAAGTATGATTCGTTAAAACGAGAATCGGAAACAATGACGCAAGCAAGGCAGGGGGAAATAAACGCTTTTAATTGCGTCCTAGAACGGCTAGAACGCGGTTTGAAAAACCTAACGCAGGAAATTGAACGTAAACGTGCCGATTGGTTTGCAGAAAATAAAAAAGAGTACAATCCCGCCGCTTCGGAACTATGCCCGAAATGCGGGTACGATTTGCGCCAACAAAAGAACGAGGACGCAAAAGCGGAATTTGAAAAAATAAAGTCCGATAATTTGAAACGGATTACCAACGAAGGCAAAGAGCTTGCACAGCAAAAAGCAGAACTCGAAAAGAATATAAAAGGAGCCAAACAAAGCATTGAAGATTCAAACGTCATTCTCGAAAAAGAGAAGGCTGATTTTGCTGCGCAACTTTCCGAATTAAGAGCAAAAATAACTGCTAATCCGCAATCCCCATACAATGAACCGACACCCGCCGAATTGCCCGAATACATGAATTTGGAAGCAATGATTATTGAACTTTCAAACTCATTGCAAAACAGACAGGCAAACGACAACGACAACGACGACAATTCAGAACTAACAGCAAAAAAGCGAGAATTGCAAATACAGTTAGACGGAATAAAACGGCAGCTTTCATTAAAGGAAATTATCGACGCCAACGCCAAGCGAAAAGCCGAGCTGCTGAAGGAAGAAAAGGAATTAGCCCAACAAAAAGCAGACCTCGAACAACAGGAATTTATCGCCGATACGCTCGTAAAAGAACAAATGAACGAAGTAGAACGCCGCGTAAATCTCAAATTTAATTTGGTCCGGTTCAAAATGTTTTCCCAGCAGATAAACGGCGGGGAAAAACCCGATTGCATTTTGTTAGCCCCCGACGGAGCAAAATTCATGGATACCAACTCCGCCGGAAAAATAGCAATGGGATTAGATATTATAAACACCCTTTGCGAGTTTAACGGAGTTTGCGCCCCCATTTTCGTAGATAACGCAGAAGGAATTAACCAACTGTTACCGGTTAATTCCCAACTAATAAAACTTATTGTAACATTGGATAAGGAACTTATCATTAAATAATAATAATTTAATTTTTCAATTTTATGAACAAAAAAGTAAGTATCACAGAACAAATCAAGACGTTTGAAGACGCTTGCAAGGTTTTAGAATTAAATCCCGAAAACCTTCCCATTGTTGAACATTTGCCGGAGAAAGACCGGAAGAGTATCATTGCTTATTACAAGCTGATTGTTATTGCCCGCGCATTGAATGAAGGCTGGGAACCGGATTTTTCGGATTGGAACCAATTGAAATATTGGAATTGGTTTTATGCGTCTAACGGCGCGTCTGCGGGCTTCGTTTGTGCGTCTACGTATTACACGGCTTCGCGTACGAGTGCGCGTATCGGCTCCCGGCTTTGCTTTAAAACCCGTGACCTCGCCACGTTTGCGCGTGAACAATTCCGGGATTTATATTTTGAATACCTGTTTATTGAGATGCCTAAAAATTACGGAAAATGAGTACAACAACACAGCAATCAAATGTACCGGCGCAAGACAGGGAAAAAGGTAGGATTACTTATCAAGTAGCCGGACAAGACGTAACATTATCCTACAATATTGTTCGGAATTTCCTTACCAAGGGGAATGGAACGGTAACGGATCAGGAGTTGGTGCAATTTATAAGCATCTGCAAATTTAATCAGCTGAACCCATTTTTAAACGAGGCCTACCTCGTTAAATTTGGCGGACAGAGCCAAAATGCGCAAATGATTGTAAGCAAAGAGGCGTTGATGAAACGCGCCGAAAATAGTTCAGAATACGACGGATTCAGGGCTGGTATTATCGTAAAGCGCGGTAATGAAATAGTCGATATTGA
>JAISXQ010000151.1 GCA_031270425.1 Prevotellaceae bacterium
TAGCTGTTTCGGAAGTAACGGACAATAGATTTTCGGCAACCGTTAGTTGTTTTATGAGAAAGTTAGCTGTTGTCAATAGAAAAAAAAGCGGCAATCTTTTGAATTACCGCTTTCTATCTTTTTTTGATTACTACTTGTTTTGGGTCGTTATTTCACTTCCTCAAAATCCACATCAGTAACATTATCCTGTCCGTTTCCGGAGCTTTGGCTTTGTTGCTGACCGCCAAAATCGGCTTCCGGCTGTGCACCGCCCGCCTGCGCGTTTTGAGCATTGTACATATCCTGACTTGCCGCTTGGAAGGCATTGTTCAATTCGCTTGTAGCAGCATCAATTGTTGCAATATCTTGCGCTTTGTGGGCTTCTTTCAGTTTGGTTAAAGCCGCTTCAATCGTAACCTTTTTGTCGGCGGGAATTTTATCACCAATTTCGTTCAACTGCTTTTCCGTTTGAAAAATCAAACTGTCGGCATGATTCAGTTTGTCGATTTTTTCTTTTTCCCGTGCGTCGGCGTCGGCGTTGGCTGCCGCTTCGTCCTTCATGCGCTTGATTTCAGCGTCGCTCAGACCGGACGATGCTTCGATGCGGATATTCTGTTGTTTTCCGGTTGCTTTATCCTTTGCCGATACATTCAGAATACCGTTGGCGTCAATATCGAAAGTAACTTCGATTTGCGGTTCGCCGCGGCGGGCAGGCATGATTCCGTCCAAATGGAAACGCCCGATGGTTTTATTTTGATTTGCCAGAGGACGTTCGCCTTGTAATACGTGAATTTCCACCGAGGGCTGATTATCGACAGCTGTTGTAAATGTTTCCGATTTCTTGGTCGGAATAGTCGTGTTGGCTTCAATCAGTTTCGTCATTACGCTACCCATGGTTTCGATACCCAGCGAAAGCGGAGTAACGTCCAACAATAACACATCTTTTACTTCTCCCGTCAATACGCCGCCCTGAATGGCTGCCCCGATAGCTACGACTTCGTCGGGATTCACGCCTTTCGACGGAGTTTTTCCGAAGAATTTTTCAACAGCTGCCTGTATAGCCGGAATACGGGTTGAACCGCCGACCAAAATCACTTCGTCAATATCTCCCTGATTTAATCCTGCGCTTTTAAGCGCTGTACGGCAAGGTTCGATGGTGCGTTGTATCAAATCGTCGATTAATTGCTCGAATTTGGCGCGGGTCAGCGTGCGAACCAAGTGGCGCGGCACTCCGTCAACCGGCATAATATAAGGCAGATTGATTTCGCTCGAAGTGGTGTTCGACAGTTCAATTTTCGCTTTTTCCGCCGCTTCTTTCAACCGCTGTAACGCCATCGGGTCTTTGCTCAGGTCGATACCGCTGTTCTCGTTTTTAAATTCCTGCACCAGCCAGTCGATAATACGGTGGTCGAAGTCGTCGCCTCCCAGGTGCGTGTCGCCGTCGGTCGATTTTACTTCAAATACGCCGTCGCCCAATTCGAGGATGGAAACGTCGTGCGTACCGCCGCCGCAGTCGAATACCGCGATTTTCATATCTTTGTTCGATTTGTCCAAACCGTAGGCTAAGGCAGCGGCAGTCGGTTCGTTCACAATACGGCGAACGTTTAATCCGGCAATTTCCCCGGCTTCCTTCGTTGCCTGACGTTGCGAGTCGTTAAAATATGCCGGAACGGTAATAACCGCATCCGTAACTTCGGTTCCGAGATACTCCTCGGCGGTTTTTTTCATTTTTTGCAGGATGATAGCCGAAATTTCCTGCGGAGAATACGGACGTCCGTCAATATCCACGCGCGGCGTATTGTTGTCGCCTTTTGTTACTTTATAAGGTACGCGCTTAATCTCGTTTGCCAGTTTATCGTAGCTTTCGCCCATAAAGCGCTTGATGGAGAAAACCGTACGCGTGGGATTTGTAATAGCCTGACGTTTAGCAGGATCTCCCACTTTGCGTTCGCCGCCATCCACAAAACCTATTACCGAAGGCGTAGTGCGTTTCCCTTCGCTATTTGTGATAACGATAGGTTCGTTACCTTCCATCACGGCAACACAAGAGTTTGTGGTACCCAAATCGATTCCAATTATTTTTCCCATGATTTATTTTTATTTATTATTCAATTTCATTCGTAAGTACCTGTTCTCAACGGATACGCTTTTATTTTTACAAATCGTATGCCACAGCAATAAAATGCTTTAAGCGGCGGATTTTGACATGAGAAAGACTAAATCAAGGGCTACGTTCTGCAAAAATGGCAGAACTACTGACAGGAAGGGTCAACAGTAAACGTTGGGAAACATACAAAAACAAAAGAGCCTTGAAACAATTCAAAGCTCTTTTGTTTTAAGTAATAAAATACAAGGGCTTCACTTAGAGTGAAGCCCTGACTTGGGACCAAGTTCTTACTTCAATGCCGCCTGCGCCGCCGCCAAACGCGCGATAGGCACGCGGAAGGGCGAGCAACTTACGTAGTTCAAACCCACTTCGTGGCAGAACTCAACCGACGAGGGGTCGCCACCGTGTTCGCCACAAATGCCGCATTTCAAATCGGGACGAACAGCGCGTCCTTTCTCCGCCGCCATGCGCACCAACTGTCCTACGCCGTTTCGGTCGAGTACTTGGAAGGGGTCGAATTTCAAGATTTTCTTTTCCAAATAAACAGGAAGGAAGGAAGCAATATCGTCGCGCGAATAACCGAAAGTCATCTGCGTCAAGTCGTTCGTTCCGAAGGAGAAGAACTCGGCAGCCGAAGCGATGCGGTTGGCGGTAAGCGCCGCGCGCGGGATTTCAATCATTGTTCCTACTTTAAAGTCGATGCTGTCGCCGGTTTCTTCAAAGAGTTTTTTAGCCGTTTGGCGGATAATTTTTTCCTGTTCCAAAAATTCGTACAAAATACCGGTAAGCGGCACCATGATTTCGGGAATCGCCGTAACGCCTTTTTTCTTCAACGTCAACGCCGCGCCAAGGATAGCGCGTGTTTGCATTTCGGTAATTTCGGGAAAGGTATTTCCCAGACGGCAACCGCGGTGTCCGAGCATCGGGTTTTGTTCGTGAAGCGAATCCACGCGCTGTTTGATTATTTCTACGTCGACGCCCATGGCTTTTGCCATTTCCAGTTGTCCTTTATCGTCGTGGGGAACGAATTCGTGCAAAGGCGGGTCGAGCAGGCGAACCGTTACCGGAAGGTCGTGCATGGCTTCGAATATGCCCTCGAAGTCGGCTTGCTGATACGGAAGGATTTTAGCCAACGCTTTTTTACGTCCTTCGGCGTTTTCCGCCAGAATCATTTCGCGCATCGCCTTGATTTTTTCGCCTTCAAAGAACATGTGTTCCGTGCGGCAAAGCCCGATGCCCTGCGCCCCGAATTTACGGGCGACCAAAGCGTCGTGCGGCGTGTCGGCGTTGGTGCGTACCGCCATTTTGGTGTATTTATCCGAAAGTTTCATGATTTCGGCAAAATCGGCGTCCAATTCGGCTTCTTTCGTCGGAACTTGTCCCAAGTAAATATCGCCTGTCGAGCCGTTCAGCGAAATATAATCGCCTTCTTTCAGCGTCAAATCGCCTACTTTCATTGTTTTTTTAGCGTAGTCGATAACCAAGGCTCCGGCTCCCGAAACGCAGCATTTACCCATTCCGCGGGCAACAACGGCGGCGTGCGAAGTCATGCCTCCGCGGGCGGTCAGGATGCCTTGCGCGGCAGCCATGCCCGCCAAGTCTTCGGGCGAGGTTTCGATGCGCACCATGATTACTTTTTCGCCGCGGGCTCCCCATTCGGCAGCGTCGTCGGCGTTGAAAACGATTTTTCCCGACGAAGCTCCCGGAGAAGCGGCAAGCCCTTTGGCGATAACTTTTGCCGAAACCAAGGCTTTTTTGTCGAAAATCGGGTGGAGCAATTCGTCCAAACGAATGGGGTCGATACGCAATAACGCCATTTTTTCGTCAATCATTCCTTGACGGAACAAGTCCATGGCTATTTTTACCATCGCGGCTCCGGTACGCTTTCCGTTACGGGTCTGCAAGAACCACAATTTACCTTCCTGTACGGTAAATTCCATATCCTGCATATCTTTGTAGTGGTTTTCGAGTTTTGTTTGGAGTGCGTCCAATTCCTTATAAATTTCCGGCATCACTTCTTCCATCGACGGATATTTTGCCACGCGGTCGGCTTCCGAAACTTTTGCCAGTTCAGCCCAGCGTTGCGAGCCGAGTTTGGTAATTTGCTGCGGCGTGCGGATTCCGGCAACTACGTCTTCGCCTTGCGCATTAACTAAGTATTCGCCGATAAACTGGTCTTCGCCGGTAGCCGCGTCGCGCGAGAAACAAACGCCGGTAGCCGAAGTATCGCCCATATTGCCGAATACCATTGCCTGTACGTTTACGGCGGTTCC
>JAISXQ010000045.1 GCA_031270425.1 Prevotellaceae bacterium
AGTTTATGGTTTTTCAGTTTATGGTTTATGGTTTGGAGTCAACGCCAAATTTTTCAGGATTATTATACATATACTGCAACAGCTTGGATATCTCCTCGTTTAACTCAATATGTTCTTTATAAACGTTTTCGCTGATATAGTTATGATGTTTGGCAAAATCCAACCAAACCAACGTTTCACTATTTTCGCCCAAACAATCTGTTACTTTGAGTTGAAAATGTTTTAAATAATTTCTCTTTCTATAAGCTTCCGCTAAATTTGCACATACCGAACGAGACGACCTCCGAATTTGGTCGGTTAGAGAGTAACGTTCTTCCTTAGGGAAAGATAAAGAAAGTTCAAATATCCGGCATCCTTGTTCAAAAGCTTTTTTATAAGCCAATAAATCTTTGAAATCTTGATACCCTCCCTTCATTCCCCACAAACTATAAACTATAAACTGAAAACTGAAACTATAAACTGAAAACTGAAACTATAAACTGAAACTATAAACTGAAAAACTATAAACTATAAACTGCAAACTAATTCACCAAGTTTTTCAATCCGAACAAATCAAACGAAAGTCCCAAACGTAATGTTCCGTCGAGCGGATTGGTCTGGGCTACGGAAATCACATAACCGGCGTCCAACTGGAACACGTTCAATTTGAAACCTACGCCGGCGGTAAAAAATTTACGGTTTCCCTTGTTTTGGCTCTCGTGGAAATATCCTCCACGAACAAAAAATTGATTGTTGTAAGCATATTCCGCACCCAAAGACCACATAACTTCCTCCAATTCTTCCCTAAAACCGCGGGGAGCATCGCCAAAAGACTTGAATATACCCGCAATGGGAGTCGTATTATAATAATCCTTCAAAGCCGCTTGAAAATCAGGATTCGCGCTACCGCCATCGTAGCCTATGTATCTGGGCGCGGAAGGCACCAGTAGCTTGTTCAGATCGGCGCTGAAAGAGATTTTATTGTAACTGTCGATAGGATAGTCGAAAGATGTTCCCAAACGCAGGTTTGTGGGGATGAAATTGTTTGTTTGACCTCCGTCGTAGGATACTTTTGTACCGATGTTCGATATATTCAGACCGAAAGCCAGGTTTGCATCGCCGCTCGCCAGAGTGATGGGCGTCCGGTAATACGCGGCAACGTCGGCTCCAAAGGAAAGCCCGGGTTCCATATCGTCGCCGCTTCCGGGAATGTTCCCCAGATTCGAACGGACAAAACGCAAAGCTACCGAACCCGACAGTTTTTCCGACAGCAGCAGCGTATAAGCAGCGTCAATCGCAAAGTCGTTCGGATGAACATCAGACAATGGTTTTCCATCATGGTCTGTTAAATTAACTTCTCCGAGCGAGAAGAAACGCAGCGAGGCGCTTAACGTCTGGCGTTCCTCAAAGCGCCAGTAAGCCGCCAGGTTGGAGAGGTTAATATCGCTTACTAATTGGCTTAACCAGGGCGTGTAAGCAAAGGTCAAACCTACTTCGCTTTCCATAAAAGCGTATTTTGCCGGATTCCAATATTGCGAAGCGGCGTCGGGAGTTGTAGCTACGCCCAAATCGCCCATGCCGCCCGCACGAGCGTCGGGAGTGATGGTTAAGAACGGAATTCCGGTCAATAATGGATTCAACTGGTCGTTTACATCATTTTGCGCATTTGTCGCCGTAAACGACAGGATAGCAACAACTGCAATTGCAACGTTTTTTTTCATTAAAAATTAAAATTTAAAAGGACTGTTTTTTTTAGTTTGTTATTATTAATTTATTTGTTTTGGAAACTAATTTTCCTTCGGTTGTCGTTATGCCGATACGGTAGAAATACAAACCGGTGGAGAATTTTTCGCCGTTGGTGGCGGTTAAATCCCAATCTATCGATTCTGTTCTCCGCTGCGTATCAGTCCAAATCCTGCGCCCCGAAGAATCGAACACATCCACCGTAAATTGTAAAACAGTTTCGGGGCGGTCGTGTACGACTTTGAAATACACTATGTCCGTTGTACTTGCAGGGTTCGGATAGCTCAATACAGAATAAATTTCGGGATTCAATCCCTTCACTACTTCAAAATCGAGCGACACGGTTGTGGAGTTGTTCAGCAAATCCCAAACCCGGTAAGTTAGCACGTGTTTACCTTCGGACAGTTCTTCCGGAATTTTATAGTGTACGCTACCTCTTTTGTAGCTGTCTAATTCCGCTTCGTAATAGCTGTTCAATATATGGGATTGGTTGGGGTCGTTGTCAATGGTCAGGGTCATGTCGTGCCCGATTCCGCTGCCCGTCGTATTAATTCCATTCTCGTCGCTTACGGTTGCCGCGAAATAAGGCGTTTCGTTCACCTTATCCCGAGAAACAAAGCCCGGATGGTTTAAATAAATCTGCTCAATCACGGGACCCGCCTTGTCTTCGATAACTACGCCTTTTTGCTCCCCTCCTATCGTGAAATTCTCAAAATATCCCTGGGCTTCATAATTGTTCTTATTTTCATTATCGGCATCCTGGGCGTAATAATTGATTCTGCCCGATCCGTAATTGTATTTAATATCTTTCGGAATCATAACGGAAATACTGAACTCGCCTTCTTTTACCTCCGCTTTTCCCGAAAACAGCATATTGGGACGGTCGGCATACGTATAGGTATAAGGTTTACCCGTAACGGCGTCAAATTCGCCGTCGTTGTTAAGAGTCGTTATTTGCTGTTCCTTGTCGTACAGGGCAAGGCTTACCGTACCGTTGAAATCCGTAACGATCGAATCTCCTTTTTCGTCAAAAACAGCGCCCTTAATCGTATTTATCGACAAGGCGCCCAGCGAGTCGTTGCCAAGGCTTGTATTATCGTTTATCTGGGTCGTTCGGATGTTATACCGCGTAGGATAAGTCAATTTCAACGCGGGGTTTCCAATCAGCACGTAGGACAGTTTGTTTGAATCTATCACTCCGTTTTTAGCCCGCCGCAGCATATCTCCAACCGTCAGGTGTTCCTGGTTTTCTTTTCGAAGGAGGTGGTTGTTGAATTCGTTGTTTAAATTAAAATTATTCGAGGCATAAACAACGCGCGCCGCCGAAATAACGCCGATAGCCCCGCCTACGGGATTCAGCAGCATTTCTTCCCCCGACGATATAATGCTGTTGTCGAAAAGGATAAAGTCGCAAGTCGCCGCGAAGCACAGGGGCAAATATTTATTCGACAAACCGGAAATATCCACCTTTGTAAGTATCTGCTCGCCCGTCCATCCGTGGGCGCCGGCATGACCGGTATAGTTCAGATAGAACAAACCCGAGCGGATCAGATTATGCAAGCGGTCTTTGGCTAATGGATAGCGTTCGCCGCTCGCTGTTTTTTGCTGCACGTAAGCGTCCATATACACTTTATGTATCTGATAGCTTTTATAGTTGTTCGATAAGTAAGTGGCAAGCTGGTTTGCCTGACCAACGTGCAAGGTCTTGTCTCCGTCGTCGGCTACAAAACAAAGCTGGTTTTTCCACGCGCCCTTATCCTCATTTTTTATGTAAGCGATATTTTTAGCCACAACATCCTTAGCCTGCTGTTTCGTTATTATGGGAAAACGCCCTACGCCGAAAGCCATCTGCATTGTGCTGATACTCGCATCCTTATCTTCCATATAGGCGAAATAATCGTCCGTAATAAAGGATTGTATCCTGTGCGTCAGGTTATCGCCCTGCACTGTCAGTATCAAATTAGTGCCATTCGTTTCGTTGGCGAAGAGATTCCGGTTGTCATAAGAACCTTTTCCGAATAAAAGCAGGTTTTGGGGATAGTTGCCTTCCACCGCAGCCCTGTCGTAAAACATTTTCATTATCCACCGGTATGCCGAAGCGTCGGGCGTACCGGACGAGAATTCGTTGTAAACCTGTTCGGTGGTTACCACTTCGACCAGCATATTGTTATACTCCCGGTGGGCTTTTGCCAGCTCGTTGGCTTCGTCCCGAAAATCAGGATGGGTAATAATCAACAAATCCACCTGTGGAAGTCCGTGCAGGTTTTGATTGGCAATTTCGCCCACAATATACGGTCGGGAATAAGATGCGGCGGGATTCAAAGCTACATATTCTTTCTGAGAATCATTTGAGGACAGGAATGTTAGGGTTTGTCCTTCCCTGCCGGCGGGTACCCGCTGGATATTTTGCCGATCGGTAACATCCCAAATTTCGATGTTTTCCGAAGCGTTGCTTAACGTATATCTGTTAAAAGTGCCAGTGCCTGTATTATCCACATTTCTGAACGGCATGGCGTCGCCCGACATCATCAGTTTCCTGCGGGCGTTTACTTCCATAAAATTCAAATATCCTTTCGCCGAGAAAATTATCCGGTTGTATTTTAAGGTAAAATCCAGTTTCCCTTCCGCTACGGGAGAGAAGGAAAAGTTGGTTTCCGCCTGCCGCCCTTTGTCGTAATTGTCGCCCGAAGATGTTTGAGGAACCGGCAATGTCCTTTCCTGCGACGAATCGTTTAATTTAAGCGAGAAAGAAGACGCAACCAACGACGTTGCCGCCACACTTAAACGAACGTTGACAGAATTAGCCTCCTGAACCAGATTCGGAAAATTAAAAGAAAAATCGCAGGATAACGCCGCATCAAAAATTTCGCCGAAAAAATCCCTTCCCGACTTGATAATAACCCGTTCTTCCTTTTCGTGCACCTGATAGTCGGTAAACTCGCTGACTTCGTGCACCGTCGAGGCGCCCGGATTCGGAGCTGTTCCCTGCTGTATGCGTTTACCGGTTCCCGCACCGGAAGTAACAAAGTAATATCCGTACTGAGAATAGCTGTTCAGCGTATGAGTGAATTTTTTCTGCGACCCGGAAGCGTCATACGACCATTTGTTTACTCCCTGTGCGTAAAAAAGAATGTAATCGCTCCCTTCCCAAACAGCGACTTCGGGCAGGTCGTCTATTTTAGGTTTCGTTATATCGCGCGGCAGTTCCGCTCCTCCGTAACCGAATATTCGTACATTTTGGGGAGAAACGCCCATATCCGACAAATCTTTGTTCGTCAGTTTGTAGATTCCGTTTTCGGATACGCGTATCTTAAAGAACTTGCCTTGTTTAAGCGCCGAAGATTCGGCATAGCTGTTCGCAGGGGCGGAAGCGGCTCGTTGAATGCCTTTATTTTTTTCTACCGAAAGTTCGAACGACGCCAGTTTAAGCAACTTTCCCCCACGGGCAACGAAAGGCAGGATAAGCGTTTGGAGTACTTTCCCCTCATAACGTTCTGACGTATAGGACTCCACAGCGGGTTCTTCGCCGAAAGTGTTTCCGGCTGTCAGTTCAATATCTTCGGATGTTAACGG
>JAISXQ010000253.1 GCA_031270425.1 Prevotellaceae bacterium
ATCTCCATGCTTTATTTTTCCACTCCTCACCGGCATAATCGACGCCGATTCTCGGCAAAGCCCGAAAGGAATCTACGTCGGGAGCGTCTTCGAGCCATATCCGCGGAGAAGTAAGCAGATTTTCGCCGTAAAAACTCTTGTCCATTTTCAGTTCGCGTCCAACCCTGCCCGAACCGGTAATAGTACCGATGCCGCGTATCAGTACAGCCTGCGGGTGATTTTTGCCGCCTGTTACAATATTCAACAGCCAATACATTCCGTAAATCAGGTATACATACACATGTCCGCCTTCCGCGTACATAATTTCCGTTCGCGCTGTCCGTCCTTTGCTGGCGTGGCAGGCTAAATCTTCTTCTCCCCGGTAGGCTTCCGTTTCGGTAATCAGGTAACGGCTCTGCGTACCGTCTTTCCATACGCGCACGAGTGTTTTGCCCAACAACTCCCGGGCGGCAACGACGGCGTCCTTTTCATAAAATATGTTGTTCAAACGTTTCATTTCCGGTTTTTATAAATTTCCGGGGCTGTATCAAAAGTGTTTCCGTGTGCTTCTGGGACAGCCTCGTTAAACGACCGTCAAAAATAGCAAGATTTTGCCTGCGAAAAAATATCCCGAAAAAATAATTTATAAATATTTGTCAATCCGAATAAAAGCTGTATTTTTGCAGTCCGTTTATTATCCGGTATAAAAGTTTGTCTTTTTTTCGTCTAAATCCCCTGTTTTGTGTCGATTAGCCTGAACAAAACGACGGTGTTGAAAAAGCCGACAGCTTAATTTACTAATAAAAAAATAAATTTATAATAAAAGTGGATACGTTAAGTTACAGAACTGTTTCTGCCAATAAAGCCACCGTGCAGAAAGAGTGGGTAGTTGTAGATGCTACCGGTTTGATATTGGGACGTATGGGCGCGAAAGTTGCAAAACTTTTGCGCGGAAAATACAAACCCAGTTTTACCCCTCATGTTGATTGCGGCGATAATGTTATCATTATCAATGCCGATAAAGTAAAATTAACCGGAAATAAGTGGACCGATCGCATTTATCTAAGCCATACGGGATACCCGGGAGGACAACGCGAAATCACGCCCGAAAAACTGCTGCAAAAAAGTCCCGAAAGACTTGTCAAAAAAGTAGTAAAAGGCATGTTACCGAAGAACCGTCTGGGATCGAAATTATTAGGTAATTTGTATGTTTTCGCCGGAGCGGAACATAATATGCAAGCTCAACAGCCAAAACAAATCGATTTAAACACCCTTAATTAGTCAGTATGGAAACAGTAAATGCCTTAGGAAGAAGAAAAGCGGCTATCGCCCGCGTTTTTGTAAGCGAAGGAAGCGGAAAAATCACGATCAACAAGCGTGAATTGTCCGTATATTTCCCGTCACCTATACTTCAATATATTGTTAAACAACCATTGAGCAAATTAGGTGCTGGTGAAAAATACGATATAAAGGTTAATCTCGACGGCGGAGGTTTCAAAGGTCAGGCGGAAGCCCTGCGTTTGGCTATCGCCCGCGCGTTGGTGAAAATCAACCCCGAAGATAAGCCGGCTTTGAAGTCGGAAGGATTTATGACCCGCGATCCGCGCGAAGTGGAACGCAAAAAACCGGGTCGTCCGAAAGCGCGCAAGAGATTCCAGTTCTCGAAACGCTAAGATTTATTCCAAAATTTCTGATTTCTCCCGATAGCTATCGGGATTCAAGATTCCGTTCGTTTTTTACCGAAAATAATTTTGAAATCTTGGAATTGGGAATCTTGAAATAGTTAGCAGGTTTA
Source organism: Prevotellaceae bacterium (assembly GCA_031270425.1). Classification (GTDB taxonomy): domain Bacteria; phylum Bacteroidota; class Bacteroidia; order Bacteroidales; family Paludibacteraceae; genus H1. The sequence goes on from JAISXQ010000253.1 coordinate 1,775, forward strand.
GTATCTAAATTGTCAAGACCCTCTGCGGAGGCTACTTGGCAATTGAGTAACGAAAGAATGTAAACAAAATTAAAAACAAAAAAATGTCAAGAACAAATTTTGAAGATTTATTAGAAGCCGGTTGCCATTTCGGGCACTTGAAACGGAAATGGAATCCTGCCATGGCTCCCTACATTTTTATGGAGCGTAACGATATTCATATTATTGATTTGCACAAAACAGTAGCGAAAATTGATGAAGCTGCCGAGGAAATCAAGAAAATCGCCAAATCGGGACGCAAGGTATTATTTGTCGCCACCAAAAAACAGGCGAAGGACATTGTTGCCGAAAAAGCGAAAGAAACAGGAATGCCCTATATTACAGAACGTTGGGCAGGCGGCATGTTGACCAACTTCCCAACCATCCGTAAAGCGGTAAAGAAGATGTCCACTATCGATAAAATGGCTAGCGATGGAACTTTTGAAAACATCTCGAAACGCGAAAAGCTTCAAATCACCCGCCAACGCGAAAAGCTGGAGAAGAACTTAGGCAGTATCGCCGACTTAACACGTCTTCCGGCAGCTGTTTTCGTTGTCGACGTAATGAAAGAACATATAGCTGTAATAGAGGCGCAACGTCTGGGTATTCCCATTTTCGGAATCGTGGATACCAATTCGAATCCCGGTGGAATCGATTATGTAATCCCGGCGAATGACGACGCGACAAAATCGGTTGAAATAATACTTAATGCTATCGTTGGAGCCATACAGGAAGGTTTGGACGATCGTAAAGTTGAAAAAGTAGATACAGAAACAGCTGAAACTCCGGTAGCGAAAGAGAAAAAATCAAGAATAACGAAAAGACCCAGAACTCAGAAAGAAGATGAAGAGGCTTTGAAAGCGAAAGTTGCCGACAAATTCATCAGTAAAGAGGACGAGTAACCCCTAACCCCTAAGGGGAATACGCAGAAAAAGAAGGTTGCGGGTTATGATGTATTTTATAGCTTGTAACCTGTTCTTTTAATGTAAACATATAACTAATCATATAAAAC
>JAISXQ010000044.1 GCA_031270425.1 Prevotellaceae bacterium
TTTTCCAATCGCGCGGCACGCCGTCCGGTAATGACAAGGCAGTAACCCAGCTTTGCCAAACGATGGGCGAAAGCTTCTCCAAATCCGGCGGTAGCTCCGGTTATAAATGCTGTTTTCATCTGTTTAAAAGTTATTCCCACAAAGAGGCTGTCTCAAAAGTAAAAAGTAATCCATATCAAATTTTCTCATCTAATGTCTTGACTCTTGGCTCTTGGCTCTTGGCTCTTGGCTTGTTTAGGGTTTGCTTCGGCGTTGTTTCCCCCAAACTCAGGTTTGGCGTCCATTATTACCGGATGTCCGTCGACGCCGGCTTCGAAAGCCATACCGCCTTTCCATGTTGTTATTACCGAATGTTTTTCCATAATGCTTTCGTTTAGTGTGATACAAAATCGTTAAAAACGTCCTGACGTTTTCCCTAAATCGTTATTACCTTTTTATCAAAACGTCCTGACGTTTTTTAAATGTTGTTACAAAGCAGTAACAGGTTTCAATTAGCATCTTCGCCTGTGTTTCCGTAACGGTGGTATTCAAAGGAAATGCTTTGCTCTTTTACGTAATGCAGCAATTCCACGCGCCCTTCGGCAAGGGGTGGACGGTTGGCAACGTATATGCCCGATTTTGCCGCCGCACGGTAGAAATCATCCGAAAGTCCGGCGCCGAGGGTTCGTATACGCTCGTATTTCTCAATATTGTACAGGAATAATGCTTCGCTTTCCGCTTTTACAGCGTAGCTTTTTTCCAGGGCTTTTTTCAGCGGCTCGTATTTTTCGTCGAAATCGTTGATGCTGACAGTGAGTTTTGCTTTCGCTACCGCCGCCGCGGCAAGAGCTACAACCACATCTGTCAATTTATCCTCCGGTTGTATGCGTAACGCCATTTTTTGCAAGGGCAGGTAGCGGAATGTGTTCCGTTCGCCGGTGATGCGCTGCATATCGCGTTCGTCGCGAAACTCCGCTATCCAAGTCCGGCGGTAGTTTTCGACGGCTTCCTGAAAACAAGCGTTTTCTTCTTCGCTTAACAGCGCCGAAAGAGTGGAGAAGTGTTCTGTTCCCGGCTCTTTCTTTGTTTTTCTTTTCTTTCCGGTGAAATTGACAAAACACGAAACATAATTGGGACCTCCGGCTTTAACTCCGCCGCCGAAAGCGGATAATTTCATTCCGCCGAAAGGTTGCCGTCCCACAATGGCGCCGGTAATTCCCCTGTTTATATACAAATTCCCCGCTTCGATGCTGTCTTTCCACAAACGTTGTTCGCTTTCGTCCAGACTTTGCAAGCCCGAAGTCAAGCCGTATTCGCCCGAATTAAGCAATTTAACGCCCTGTTCCAGGCTGTCGATGCAAACCACCGCCAGCAAAGGCGCGAAAAGTTCCGTTTGAAAGGTATAACTTCCGGGTTTTACGCCCCATTTCACGCAGGGTTTCAACAAGTATTTTTTCTCATCTAAAAATTCCGGTTCTACAAGCCAGTATTCGCCGGTTTCCAGATTATTGAGAGCATGCGCCAGCTTGTCGTTATCGGGACTTATCATCGGACCGACAACGCTTCCGCCCTCCCAAGGACTTCCTGTACGCAGGCTTGTTACCGCGTCAACCAGTTTTTCTTTGAAAGAGGGGTCGTTGTACACTTCCTTTTCGAGCAGGAGCAAGGAACATGCCGAGCATTTTTGCCCCGCATTGCCGAAGGCGGAAGTTACGATGTTTTGAATTGCGTGGTCGCGGTCGCCGCTCGCCGTAAGGATGATGGCGTTCTTTCCTCCTGTTTCAGCCGACAGCGGACAGCGCGGATTGTTTTCCGCCAAACGGAAAGCCGTATCCGTTCCGCCCGTCAGTATAATATGTTTTACCGAAGGATGGGAGGTCAGATAGTTTAGCGGCTCGCGTCCGTCGGGACAAAGCAGTTGCAAAGCGTCTTTCGGTACGCCCGCTTCCCAAAAACAGTGCGCGAACTCCCAAGCAACAGGATAAGCCGCCGTGGCAGGTTTCAGTATCACGCTGTTGCCTCCCGCCAGAGCCGCCGCCACGCCGCCCACAGGAATCGCCAGCGGAAAATTCCACGGAGAAATAACAAGTATAATCCCTTTGGGCGTATTTTTTACCGTATCCAATTGGTCGAAAGCCTGCATCGAAAGGGGATAATAACGGCAAAAGTCAACGGCTTCCGAAACTTCCACATCGCCTTCTATAAAAGTTTTTCCAGTTACGGCAGCCATACATCCGATAAGGTCGCCGCGTTTGGCAGCAAGCAAACCGGCTGTTTTATGCAGTATTTCGCCGCGCTCTTTCAACTTCGTTTTCCGCCATTGCGAAGCGTCTTTTCCGGCAAGCGAAAGTATTTCCCGCGTTTGTTCCACGTCCGTTAAACTTACGTTATAAATGCAGGCTCGCTCCTTTTGACTGTTGTCGAAGAAAGAACGTTTTTTGTCCGATACAATTTCTTTATCTCCAAGCTGTACGGGAATTTCAACAGGCGCATCCGAAGGCGATTTTTTCCATTTCGCACGGATGTTGTCCGCCCATTCGCGATTGGGCTGTAAATCGAAATTGGTATCCGGCTCGTTTTTGAAAAGCGTTTTTTCAAAAGAAAAGGATGTTTCCGGTTCAGAAGTATTTGTAAGCCGGTTTTGCTCGCGTTTGGGTCTTATATTCACGCTGTCTTTCAACGCATAAGCTTCCAGAAATTGTTTTTGAAGGAAATTCCACTGCTCGCTGTCCGCTTTTAAATTAAAGGAATAAGTCAGGAAATTGTCTTTTCCGGTGTTTTCGTCCATGCGGCGCACTAAATAGGATACGGCGTTCAGGAAATGTTCGTCTTTCACAACCGGCGTGTAGAGGATAATTTGTTTTCCCAGACTGCGCATCACGCGCGGAAGATGATTTGCCATTCCTTCGAGCATTTCAAAGGTAACGCAATCTTCCACTCCGTTTTTTGTCGAGAGCAAATGCGCGTAAGCGATACTGAAAAAATTGTGTGAGGCTACGCCGATATGCAATACTTCCGCATTTCCGGGCATTAATCCGCGATCGAGCAAGTGCAGGTAGTTGGCGTCCGTTTCCACTTTCGTATCGTAAACCGGATTTTCCCAGCCTTTTAATGAAGATATTATGCCTTCCATTTGCAGGTTGGCGCCTTTTACCAGACGCATTTTCAACACTGCGCCGCCTTCGTCCACGCGCTTGTGTGCAAAATCGAGCAATTCGCTTTGGAGCTTCCACGCGTCGGGCAGGTAGGCTTGCACTACAATCCCCGCCTCATAATTTTTAAATTGCGGAAGCGATAACACGGTTTTGAAAACATCGAGCGTCAGTTGGGTATCCTTGTATTCTTCCATATCGAGATTGACGAACTTCGCCCTCGAAACGCCTTTTTCGTCTATGTAGGGATGGTCGATTGCCTGCTGATAGATGCGTGTCAGGCGTTCGCAAAGGTCTGTCCTGTTTTGGGCGTAATTCAGCGGATGGATTTGCGCGTAGATACCCGATATTTTGATGGAAATATAGTTGATTTGCGGATCTTTCAACGCTTCGAGGTAATGGAGATAACGATGACCGGCTTCGCCGTCGCCCAACACGACCTCGCCCAAGAGATTAACGTTCTGACCGATTTGCTGCGATTTCCGTTCGCCCAGATGCCGGTTTAGCTTTGCCGGCTTTTCGTCGAGAATGACTTTTGAAGTTTCGAGCCTGAGGCGTTTTTTGAAAATGGGAACGGCAATAAAATCGAAGAAATACCCGAAAGCACAGAACAAGCGTAATAAAAACGCATCCGGTTTAGTAAAAAACTCGGGAACTCCGTAGCGTTCAATCAATATTTTTATCCGTTTCGATAACTTTCTGTTGTTGCGAATTTGCGAAGATTCATCCAACATCTTCGAAAGCAACAGTTTGTCATTTGGGTTTTGTACCAAAATGGCGTATTTTTTCTGTTCCTTCAATTCTTCTTCCGACAGTTCTTTTTCCGCTTTCAATAAGAATTGCCTTGCCCATTCGAGGACTTCGTTTGTTGTTACGTTTTTCATTTGTTTACTGGGTTATATTTTTTTGCGGATAAAGATAAAATAAAAGTACGAGAAATAAAAGAGGTTTATGAAAAATAGTTGAATGGACGGGATAGTTCTTTCAAAATAAAGGTTGAAGAACAATAACAGATAACAAAAAATACTTAGTACATGACAAAAACCACAAAAACCACAATAGGCACAATAGGACACAATAGTTTATGTGATTGGTTTTTCTCAAAGAAACGTTGAAAAAGTCTATTGTGTCCTATTGTGCCTATTGTGGTTAGAAAGATTATCTT
>JAISXQ010000073.1 GCA_031270425.1 Prevotellaceae bacterium
AGACAAAGAGGTGAGAGTGCTCCGTATCAACGGCAATACTTTTATCGACAGCCGGAGCAAAAATACGGCGGAAATACGCCTCTTCGACCTTAGCGGACGGCAACTGCAACAAACGCTGCAACTTGCCCCGGGCGAAATAAGGGCGCTTCCGTCCCTGCCCGGCGGAGTGTATGTTGTGGAAATAGCGGTGGAAAATAAAAAGTATTTGGAGAAAATTATAGCCCCATAAATCCCTCCCGCTGAGGCGGGACAAGCTCTTGGGGGACTTTTGGTTCGTGAAACGTTGCAGTTTCGTGCATTGCAGAAGCAACGTAAGATTTTCAGTAATAGATTCTATTTTTCCTGCTTTTTCGCTTCTTCCCATATCTCATCCATTTCTTCCAGCGTCATAGCTTTTAAGTCGCGTCCTTGGGTTATAGTGGCAGCTTCCAAATAGTTGAAACGCTTGATAAACTTGCGGTTGGTACGTTCCAAAGCATTTTCGGGATTAACGTCGTAGAGGCGCGCGGCATTTATCAGGCTGAAAAACAGGTCGCCCAGTTCGGCTTCTATTTTATCGCGGTTCATAGCCTCTATTTCTGTTTTCAGTTCGGTAAATTCTTCGGCTACTTTATCCCAAACCTGTTCCCTTTTATCCCAATCGAAACCTGCGCTGCGGGCTTTGTCCTGGATGCGATAAGCCTTGATAAGCGCCGGAAGCGAACGCGGAACGCCGGACAAGACCGTTTTATTTCCGCCTTTTTCTTTCAGTTTCAGCGCTTCCCAGTTTTGCTCCACAGCCTGCGCGTCCGCCGCCTGCTCTTCGCCAAACACATGCGGATGGCGGTAAACCAACTTCTCGTTAAGCGATTTGCAAACGTCGTATATATCGAAATTCCCTGTTTCGCTGCCAATCAAGGCATAAAATACGATATGGAGCAGCACATCGCCCAATTCTTTCCTGATAGCGGTTTTATCTCCGCCGATAACAGCATCGGCAAGTTCGTATGTTTCCTCGATAGTAAGCGTGCGCAGGCTCTCGAAGGTCTGTTCCCTGTCCCAGGGACATTTAACGCGGAGTTCGTCCATAATATCGAGCAAACGCCCAAATTCAGCCAGTTTTTCTTCCTTAGTGTGCATTTTTTTACTTTTGAAAAAGAATATAGCAAAGTTACGAATAAATCTTGTGAAACGCTATCGTTGGACAGGAGCGTAGCTCTGTCGTCTCTTTTGACTTCATTCCCCAATATCGTGTTTGCCCTCCCTGAAACCTTGCGCCGGTATTTTTATAATGTAGGCTTTTTGTTTTTTATTCATTAATTTAGCGTCGCGCAGCCAGGGATTGAAATATTTCAGCATCTTGTAGTTGCTTCCGTGTTCAAACGCAAAATCAGCCCAACTTTCGACTGAGGTTTCTACAACAACTTCGGTGTAGGACAGAGGAGCGTATTTTTCGTTATCCGCTACCGAAAAACCGTATCTTTCCGCGTCATTCAATATGGTTTTTACCGCCGCGATGCGAAAAACGTAGCGCATAGTTTCTTCGCTCAGCAGCAGGTCGTAATAATAATCGCATTTCTGCCGCTTTATCTGGTCGCTAAGTCCTTTTATGCCCATGTTGTAGGAAGCCGCCGCCATCGTCCAGCTGCCGAAAATACTGTAAGCCCTTTTCAGGTAGCTGCAAGCAGCTTCGGTCGATTTTTCCAAGTGGTAGCGTTCGTCCACTTCATCGTTTATTTCCAGATTGTAATCGTCTGCCGCGCTTTTCATAAACTGCCAGAAGCCTGTTGCTCCGCGGGGCGATATTTGATTCCGCAGGTCGCTTTCTATTAACGCCAGGTATTTGAAGTCGTCGGGCACGCCGTTTGCTTTCAGAACAGGTTCGATAACAGGGAAATAGCGGGTTATCCTTTTCAAATTCTGCAAAATGGCGGAATGCAGGTTGCCGTACACGATTATTTCACGTTCAAAGCTTTCGCGCACGTCGAAGAATTGAAGAGGCAGGGCTTCGCCTGCAAACTCGACTTTCATGGGAATGTAAGGCGCGGATACGGTATTCTGTAAGCTGTTTGCGCGTTGTTCGGGCAATGAAAAGGAAAAAAACAGCAGCGCTGCCGCGAATAATAAAGCAGATAATATGACAGGAAGATGTTTCATGCGAATAAATATTTAATCTTGTTTAAAATAAAATTCCTGCAAAATTAACTAACTTTTTCAACGTTCAAAATTTTTGAAAACTTACTTAATTTAAATTTTGTACTTTTGTCCTTCGAATCCATAACGCCCATGTACCAACTGACCGATTTTTTACCAACAACTAAAAAAGAACTCGAACTCCGCGGATGGGACGAAGCGGACGTTGTCCTTTTCAGCGGCGACGCGTATATCGACCATCCTGCTTTCGGGGCGGCGGTTATCGGTCGCGTACTCGAAGCGCAGGGACTGCGCGTGGCGCTTGTGCCTCAACCCGACTGGCGCGGCGACTGGCGCGATTTCCGAAAAATGGGACGTCCGCGTCTGTTCTTTGCCGTGTCGGCGGGCAATATGGATTCGATGGTCAACCATTATACCGCCAATAAACGCCTGCGTTCGGACGACGCTTATTCTCCCGATGGCCGCCCGAACATGCGCCCCGATTACGCTACAACCGTTTACTGCAATATCCTTAAAAAACTCTATCCCGATGTGCCTGTCGTAATCGGAGGCATCGAGGCTTCGCTTCGCCGCGTAACGCATTACGACTATTGGTCGGACAAGCTTATGCCGGGTATTTTGGTGGATTCGAAGGCAGACCTGGCGGTTTACGGCATGGGCGAAAAACCCATTATCCGTTTGGTTGACGAAGTGAAAAAAGGAAGGAATTTTTGGGAATTAACCGATATTCCCCAAACATCTTATCTCGCTAAAACTCCCCCATCAGGGGGTTGGGGGGCTGATACCATCGAATTAGTCCCGCACGAAGTTTGTTTGACGGATAAGAGAAAATACGCTTCCAATTTCAAACACATTGAAATAGAATCCAACAAATTCGAGGCGAAACGTATCGTGCAAAAAACAGGCAAGTCGTGGGTGGTTGTTA
>JAISXQ010000101.1 GCA_031270425.1 Prevotellaceae bacterium
TCCGGTTGATAAAAAGAAATCCGGCAACAAAGGTATCTTTTTACTCCCTTAATTGCCGAATTTCATGTGTTTCGATTTATTATTTTTTATCTTTTTTGGCTTCGATGCTTAATGTGGCATGAGGCACGGCGCGTAAACGTTCTTTGGGAATCAATTTACCTGTCTCGCGGCAAATTCCGTAGGTTTTGTTTTCGATGCGCACCAAAGCAGCCTGCAAATGCTGGATAAACTTCATTTGGCGCTGAGCCAACTGTCCCGCTTCTTCTTTCGAAAGAGTCGCGGCGCCTTCTTCCAGTACTTTAAATGTAGGGGAAGTATCCGTCACGTCGTTTCCGTCGGAGTTGTTCAATCCGTCGCGCAACTGCTCGTAATCTTTTTGGGCTTTTGCCAGTTTTTCCTTTATGATTTGGCGAAATTCTTCGAGTTCCGTATCTGTATATCTTGTTTTTTCTGTCATAGCTGTCTGTTTTTATGGTTAAGTATAACCTGTTCTTTATAATTTTAGTCTGCGAAAATAATAAAATCCTTTCGCATATCCAATTATTTTAGAATAATAATTTTCTTAGCGTTTTTTCCACGCCACATTACGCATGTCGCCGGTACGGGCAAATTGCAGGTGCATGGCGAAACAATTTTCCAAATCCTGGTGCGTATGCGCGTTTTTGGTCAGCGATAAATATTCCGTCAATATGCTTTTATATTCGGGGTCAACGCAATGTTCGATAATGGTTTGGGCGCGTTGCAGGGGCGATTTTCCACGTAAATCCGCAATGCCGTGTTCGGAAATTACGACGTTCACCGAATGTTCGCTGTGATCCGCGTGCGATACCATGGGAACAAAAGCGCTGATTAATCCGCCTTTGGCTGTGGATGGGGTTGTGAATATCGAAATATAAGCGTTGCGCGTAAAGTCGCCCGAACCTCCGACGCCGTTCATCATTTTGGTTCCAAGTACGTGCGTACTGTTCACATTCCCGAAAATATCGGCTTCCAACGCCGTGTTGATGGTAATAATTCCCATACGGCGCACCAGTTCGGGATTGTTTGAAAGTTCCTGCGGACGAAGCACCAACTTGTCGCGGAAAAAATCCAGATTGGCAAAAATTTCTTCCAGGACGGGAGTCGAAACCGTAAGCGAACATCCGCTTGCAAACTTGATATTACCGTCTTTTATCGATTTGATAACAGCGTCCTGAATTACTTCGGTGTACATTTCAAAAGGCGGAATGCCTGTGTTCTTGCTCAGCGAATCGAGCACTGCGTTGGCAATATTCCCCACGCCCGACTGTACCGGAAGAAATTCTTTGGGGATGCGTCCCGCCTTCAATTCCTGTACGAGGAACAGGGCTACATTGTCGCCGATGCGTTCTGTAACTTCGTCGTTCGGACTGAAAGCTCCCACTTCCGCCGGACGGTGGGTCTTTACAACGCCGATGATTTTTTTCGGGTCTACCTTTATAAACGGCGTTCCGATACGGTCGGAGGGTTTATAAATCGGTATTTCGCGGCGATACGGCGGATCCTGCGGTTGGTAAATATCGTGAAAACCCCGTAATTCCTTCGGGTTGTAGCTGTTCCATTCGATAATGATATGATCGGCAAGGTCAGTAATAGCGGGACTGATACCCACTCCGGTTGTCGGGATTAATTCGCCGTCGTCAGTTATATCGCAAACTTCTATAATTGCGAATTTCGGCTTGGGCAGAAAGCCGTAACGCAACTCCTGCGCCAACTCCGATAGATGTTTGTCGAAATAAGGAGCGCGTTCGCCGTTAATCGCCTTGCGCAAGTCGGGACTGGATTGATAAGGTGTACGGAAAAGGATAGCGTCGGCGCGAGCCAAAGCTCCGTCGAGCGAATCCCCGGTCGATGCGCCTGTGTATATCCCGATTTTAAACTCCTTACCCTGTGCGTGAAACTCTTCCGCCCGCTTCGCAATGGCGGTCGGCGCTTCTTTGGGACATCCGGCTGCCGTAAATCCGCTGAACCCGATTAAATCTCCGTTGTTAATATAAGCCGCCGCTTCTTCTGCGCTTATAAACTTTAAATTTGACATAGCAGTTACAAAAATAAACGAAATTAGTAGTCTTTTTTTGACAAAACGGAGCAAAATTACGGAAAAAATTCTTTATTCCCATAATGTTGTGTAAAAAATCAGATTTAACCCCCATCCCAAGCTCTCCGACCTGCTGAGGCGGGACAAGTTCTACCAAAGGAGAGAGACAACGGAAAAGAGTTTTTAACCGGGCTTGTTATTAAAACTAATTAATTGTATCTGTGCGCTTTCATATCTTTGTATTTTCGTGTTGTTCTGCAAAATAGAACATCAAAATTTTATTAAAAAATAGACTTTTATTTATTACGAAATGCCCAATAACTAATAATTTCAGACACAGGACTTGTCCCGATTCTCGGTAAAGATATGATAAAAGTCTTGTATCTTGATTTTCGGTTCTTGGCTCTTGGTTCTTGGTTCTTGGCTCTAATTTTTAAACACATGAAACAATTTCTTAAATTTACTCTTGCCGCTATTGTGGGTATAACAATCGTTGTGGTTCTTGGTTTTTTTGTTCTGTTCGGCGTTGTCGGATCCATTGTCGCGTCGAGCGATTTACCCACTGTTTTAAAACCTAATTCCGTTTACCTGCTTGAATTGAACGGAAACTTAATCGACCGTTCGAAAGACGATTCTTTTGAGCGCGCCTTGGGCGAAATTTACGGCTTTTCCACAACGACTCTGGGTTTGGATGATATTCTATCCAACATCGAAAAGGCAAAAGCCGATCCGAACATTGTCGGAATTTACTTAAAAGGCGGCTCGCTTGCCGGAGGCTATGCTTCGATAAAAGAAATCCGCGACGCGCTGCTTGATTTTAAAGAATCCGGGAAATTCGTAATCGCTTATGCCGACGCTTACACGCAGCGTAATTATTATTTAGCTTCGGTTGCCGATAAAATTTTGCTTAATCCCATTGGAATGGTCGAATGGCAGGGAATTTCTTCCCAGGTGGCTTTTTATAAAAATACGCTCGATAAACTTGGCGTCGAAATGCAGATTGTCCGTGTAGGAACTTTTAAATCGGCGGTGGAACCTTATACCAATACGAAAATGAGCAACGACAACCGCCGGCAGGTAACAGCTTACACACAGTCTTTCTGGAATGAAATTGTAAACGCCGTTTCGTTCTCGCGCGGCATATCCGGCGAAAAACTAAATCAATACGCCGACGAAGCGTTGTTGTATCAGCCGACCGAAAAAAGCCTCGAATATGCTTTGGTTGATTCGCTGGTATATGCCGACCAGGCGGAAAAGTTCATCGAATTTTATGCCGACAGCGCCAACAAAGCCGTTTTCGTAAAACATCCGGTAATGACGAAAGCGCCCGCCAACGTCAAATACGAAAAGGATAAAGTGGCGGTGATTTATGCCGTTGGCGGTATTGATACCGATGCAAGGGAAGGAATTATTTCGGAAGACCTGGTCGAAGAAATTCAAAAGGTAGCCGGCGACGAATCGGTAAAATCCGTTGTTTTCCGCATCAGTTCGCC
>JAISXQ010000109.1 GCA_031270425.1 Prevotellaceae bacterium
TTCAAATTGGTTGAAACCCGGGACGTATTGCAAAATAAGAAAAGCAAGTTGAAAAAGAAATAATTTTGATGTGCTGATGTGTTAATGTGCTGATGTGCTGATGTGCTGATGTGCTGATGTGCTGATGTGCTGATGTGCTGATGTGCTGATGTGCTGATGTGTTAATGTGCTGATGTGCTAATTAACTAATTTGCTAATTTTCTTACTATGTCATCATTTATTATCGAAGGAGGACGGCAGCTGTCGGGAACAATCGTTCCACAGGGAGCCAAGAACGAAGCGTTGCAGGTGCTTTGCGCCGTCCTGCTAAGTTCCGAAGCCATTACCATTAGCAATATTCCCGATATTTTGGATGTTAACAATTTAATTTCCCTGCTGATGGACATGGGTGTTTCCGTCAAGCGCGAGTCGGCAGGCGTTTATACCTTTAAAGCCGAAAATATCGACTTGTCCTATCTCTACACCGAAGAATTTTACCATAAAAGCGCTTCGCTCCGCGGTTCGGTAATGATTGCCGGTCCTTTGGCAGCTCGTTTCGGCAAAGCGCTGATACCGAAGCCGGGAGGCGATAAAATCGGTCGCCGCCGCTTGGATACGCACTTTATCGGCATCCAAAAACTGGGCGCATCCTTCAATTACGACCCTGATAAAAAACAGTACGTAATAGAAGCGAAAAAGCTGAAAGGCTGTTACATGTTGCTGGACGAAGCTTCCGTTACCGGAACGGCGAATATTGTAATGACTGCCGTGCTTGCCGAAGGAAAAACAACTATCTACAACGCCGCCTGCGAGCCTTATGTGCAGCAACTTTGCCTGATGCTCAACCGTATGGGCGCAAAAATAACGGGTATCGGCTCCAACTTGCTTACTGTCGAAGGAGTAACCAGCCTGCACGGCTGCAAGCACCGCATCCTGCCCGACATGATTGAAGTGGGCAGTTTTATCGGTATGGCAGCCATGACGGCTTCCGAAATTACGATAAAAGACGTTGCCTGCGATAAACTGGGTATCATCCCCGGCAGTTTCCGCCGTTTGGGAATTGTGCTGGAACAGCGCGGCGACGATATTTTTATCCCGCGTCAGGAAGAATACACAATCGAATCCTTTATCGACGGCTCCATCATGACTATTGCCGACGCTCCCTGGCCCGGACTTACCCCCGACTTGCTCAGCGTATTCCTCGTGGTGGCGACCAAAGCCAAAGGCAGCGTACTGATTCATCAGAAAATGTTTGAAAGCCGCTTGTTCTTTGTCGATAAACTCATTGATATGGGAGCGCAAATCATCCTTTGTGACCCGCACCGCGCTACGGTTATCGGACTTGGCAACCAGCTTCACCTGCGTGCCGCGACGATGAGTTCGCCCGACATACGCGCAGGGATCGCTTTGCTTATCGCAGCTTTGGCAGCCGAAGGTACAAGCACAATTCACAATATCGACCAGATTGACCGCGGGTATCAGGATATTGATATTCGACTAAACCGGCTGGGCGCTAAAATAAAGAGGATATGAAAATCATTATCGTTGGAGCGGGCGACGTAGGGAAACACTTGGCAAAACGCCTTTTGCGCGAGAACGTCAGCATATCGATTATGGACGAAAATCCGGAACGGATGCGGGAATTAGAAACCTACGACATGCTGACCTATCAGGGTTCGCCGACTTCCATTTTCGATTTGAAAGAAATAGGCTCAGCCCAGGTCGATCTTTTTATTGCGGTTACTCCCCACGAAAGCGTCAACATGACCGCCTGCATGATTGCCACCAACCTGGGAGCTAAATGGACTCTCGCACGCATCGACAATAACGAATACCTCTTGCCGAAGAATAAGGAATTTTTCAAAAAATTAGGGGTCGATTACCTGATATATCCCGAAGCGCTTGCCGCTAAGGAAATTGTAGAATCCATGAAGATGAGCTGGATGCGCCAGTATTTGAGCTTTTGCAACGAAGCCCTTATCCTGCTGGGGGTAAAAGTACGGAACAACGCCGAAATTCTGGATAAAAAATTCCTGACCGGATATTTTAACCATTCGCGCTACCGGGTTGTGGCTATTAAACGCGACGGCGAAACCATTATCCCGATGGGACCGGACGAAATAAAGGCGAACGATATTGTCTATTTTATTACGACGAAAGAAAACCTCGATTTTGTCCGTACACAAGCCGGAAAAACCAATTATCAGATAAAAAACATCATGATACTGGGAGGTTCGCGTATCGCGCAAAAAATAGCGCAATTCCTTCCGGGCGACATCAACGTAAAAATCCTGGAAAAGGATAGGGATCTTTGCTATGCCCTGTCCGAAAAGTTAGACAATGCTTTAATTGTAAACAGCGACGGGCGCGATATAGAAGTCCTTAAAGAGGAAGGCATCGAAAAAATGGATGCTTTCGTTGCCGTAACGCCCAATTCGGAAGAAAATATCCTGGCTTGTTCCGTAGTAAAGCGTTTCGGTATCGAACGCACCATTGCCGAAGTGGAAAATCTGGATTACATCCTGCTTGCCGAAAACATGGATATTGGTATGGTTATCAATAAAAAAATGATTGCGGCGGGTTACATCCATCAAATCACGCTCGACGCCGAAGTGCTCGACGTGAGAATACTTACCGCCGCCGACGCCGAAGTAATCGAATTTGTAGCGAAGAAAAAATCTAAAATCACGAGGGATGTGGTAAAAAACTTACATCTGCCGCCTAATGTTAATATCGGCGGCATTGTCCGCGAGGGAAAAGGAAATATCGTGGACGGGAATACCCGTATCATGCCCGACGACCACGTAATTGTATTCTGCGAGGCAAGTTCGGTGCGTAAACTGGAACATTTTTTTTAATACAAATCCTTATGGCTTTTTATATTCATATAGGGTTTTAATTCGCCGTCTTTTATGGTTATATCGGTTCTCAACGGACGTTTCTCCATAACGTAATCGTTGATAAAGGCAAGGATTTCCATTACGTTCCTTGTCATCGGCACTTCGGCTATTTCGTGCCCCATATCGCGGTAACGATACACATAATAAGGATAATTGAACTTTTCAAAACGTTTAACCAAGGCATTCGTGCCGAAAAGCCCCTTGTTGAACAGTTGCATTTTGTTGTAGAAAACGACTTTATCGTCCGTTCCGTGGAAAAACATCGTCGGCGCCGGAGTTTGTTTCCTGTAATCGGGTTTTCCTTCAAAACTTAATATAGCTCCCGCAAAGGCAATTACACCCGCGTAACGAAACCCGCCGGGCAATACCGAAGCGATAGCATTCGCGTTTGCCAGTTCGTAATCGGCTTGCAACACGGTTACAGCTCCCGCGCTCGAACCGCAAAGGATTATCTTTCCGGGATCAATGCTGTATTTCAAGCTGTTCTGTGCGAGGAAAACCGTTGCGCTGTACAAATCTTCCACTGCCATGCGAATGGCATTTTTAAGCGGCTTCACATTAAGCGGACCGATATTTTTTTCTCCTTTCAAACCTAAACGGTAACTGATGGCGGCAGTTACGAAACCGTGATCGGACATCGTTTGACAAAACCGGACATTGCCTTCCATCGATTTGTCGCCCGCAAGAAAACCGCCTCCAAATACAAAAATAATACAAGGCGTATCGGGAGCACGTTTTTGGGAAAATAAACATCCATCTTCAATGCAACTCCATCGCGTTCGACGAAGGTAATATCTTTTAATTCCCTGCCGGCAAAGGAGGCCTGAACGATAAACAGGCAGATACTTAAAACCGCAATCATTTTTTTCATAATCAATATGTTAATTTTGCGCCCGGCATAGCTCAAACAAATTTGGCTCTGCCCTCGCTTAACGAAACAGTTCGTATTGTCCGGCAAAGATACAAAAGTTTTTTCTGAAAAATAAACTACCTTTGCATTCCGGAAAATAAAAACAATCAGTATGGGTATCGAATTGTTTTCGTTAATACTGCTGGGCGGAGCCGCCTGTGCGGGGATGCTGGGAGCGCTTACCGGTTTGGGCGGCGGCGTCGTTATTATTCCCCTGCTTACCTTGGGATTCGGTGTGGATATGCGTTTCGCCATCGGTACGGCGCTGGTAACTTCCATCGCCACCTCGTCGGGCGCGGCTTCGGCATACATCAGGGACGGAATTACGAACGTCCGCATCGGAATCTTCCTCGAAATTGCCACCGCGTCGGGCGCTGTTGCCGGCGCGCTTATCGCAATGTATATGCCGACGAATATCATAGCGGTGATTTTTGCCTGCGTATTAATATTTTCGGCAATTATGACCGTTCGTAAAAAGAGCGGGCAGGCTGTAAGCGCCGGAGACGCGGAAAGCCGGCTGGCGGAAAAATTAAAGTTGAACGGCTCTTATTTTAACCCGGAAACAAAAAAAACGGAACATTATACCGTTCGACATGTTGTGGGAGGATATTCGTTGATGACTTTTGCCGGCGTTCTTTCGGGTTTGCTGGGCATTGGTTCGGGAGCGTTAAAGGTGCTTTCGATGGACATGGTAATGAAAATCCCTTTCCGGGTTTCGACCACCACAAGCAACTTTATGGTAGGAGTAACGGCTGCGGCAAGCGCGGTTATTTACTTGCAGCGCGGCTACATCGACCCGGGTCTTGCGATGCCGGTTGTCGCCGGAGTGTTAGCCGGAGCTTTTCTGGGCTCAAAAATACTGATGCGCACTAACGTGAAAACATTGCGGTGGATTTTTAGCGCGCTTATTTTCTTCTTAGCTCTTCAAATGATGTATAACGGAATAACGGGGAAATTGTAAACTTGTTCGAAAAATTGCTATAATTCAGTGTTTTAACTTTTAAAACGATGCTGAACAGTTTCTTGCTGCAACAATAAAAAATATCCTGAATCCTTTTTTAATCGCCGAAGCCAAGAGTATTTACAAACAGACTTATCCCGAAACGAAGGGGAAGAGAGGTTGGAGGGATTTAAGAGGTTGAATAAAAAATGAAAACTGAAAGAAACGTCGAACTGCTGATCGGGAAATTGCTTCGTTACGGAGTGATTGTTTCCTGTATTATTTCCGTTGCCGGCGGGATTATTTACCTGTTCCAGCATCAGGGGACAATTCCCGATTACGCGCCTGTTGCCGGCAATTCGGACATGTTCCGCGGCGCGCCCGAATACCTGCGCGGCATATCCGCCATCTTTCCGCGTGTTTTAGCGCTTGACGGCGCCGCTATCATTCAATTGGGAGTTATTGTTCTTGTCGCCACTCCCATATTCCGGGTCGTATTTTCGCTTTTCGCTTTCCTGTACGAAAAAGATTATTTGTACGTTGTCATTACGCTGATTGTGTTGCTAATTATCCTGGCGAATATGCTATTCGGCTTGCATTAGCTTTCGCCAATTCTTTGGCAAGCCAAAAATGTTGTCAAAAAATATTTTCTTTGCAAATAAAGAAAATCTTTCTATATTTGTGCTTCGTAACATTGAACCGTCAAAATTATAACGACAATAGCATAAACGTTACATACTAAAAAAGCGTTCGCTTTTATTCCGGCTCTTGAAACCTCGACACTTTCAAAAAACTTGTTGGAATAAGTTAGTAAACGCCTGCGTTTCCGGCGTGGGCTTTAACTTATTACACAAGTTTGGTCGTCGAGAACCTCAAGAGCGTGATACAGTTAAATGTTCCACGCTTTTTTTATATCCGGTTATGAAAACATGCTGAGTAAGAGATATTAACAGATGACAAATTTACAGAGTCAATAAAAATTCCTCTTTGATATGTAAAAATAATAAAATAAAAAACAATTATAATAGTTTGTTTATTTGGAAATCGTAGTATCTTTGCGGTCGCAAAAAAACTATTTTGCAAAAAACCGATTTTAAGTGTTTGTTGCGCAACAGACGGTTTAATGTGCGTAGTTATTTAAATTATACGAAAAGGGGTATTGTAGCAATTCGCTGTACGTAATTTTCAAAGGAAGAAGATTGCCGGGTAAGAAAAAAAATGCACTTTTGATGCGGTTTCCCTGAAAAAAAAACCAAGACAAAGTATTTTATTTATTTAAAAAGGCGTATATTTGGAAACTATTTTATTTTTAACACTTAAAAACAAGTTATTATCAATCCTATGAACAAGATCATATCATCTATACACAACTCTGATATATTCACACACCTTGCTTCGTTAAAATATCTTCCCAGATGGGTTGTATTGATTTGCGATATTATTCTATGCGCATTTTCATTCGCCATGGTATATTTCTTCTTTCTCAAAATGAATATTGACACAGCAGATGTTAGAACTACGTCGGTGTTTGAACGCTTAGCCGTAGTACTCGTCCTGCAAGTCATTTTCTTTTGGGCATTCCACACCTATTCCGGAGTTTTGCGATATTCCAGCTACATAGACGCTACAAAGTTGCTTTTTGCGGTTCTGGCTAACGTTATCGTCTTATGCGTAGTAAATTTTCTTCTAAATTCGACCGTAGGGATACTCCTGTTTCATTATTATTCAATAATCGCCTATGGTTTTAGCGCATTTATATTCCTTTTCTGTCTTCGCTTGGGAGTAAAAATGATTTTCGATTTTTACACTCATAATTTCGACCAGATAATTCCGGTAATGATTTATGGTACGCGCTCGCCCGGAATAGGCATCGCTAAAATGATACGCGCAACACAAGATTCAAAATACAAACTCATAGGATTTATCGATGATGATGAAAACTCCAACAAGCGCGAAATAATGGGACTTCGAGTGTATCATCTTAATGAAAAAACAGTTAAAGATGTTATTGCCAAAAAAGCGAAAGCCGTTATTGTTTCTCCGCTTAAAATGAAAAAAATCGACCCGAATAAAGATTTGGATATTTTTCTGGAAAACAATATTTCCATTTACACAATACCTTTGGTGAGTATTTGGAAAGGAGACGAAGAACCCTTATCGAAAGAAAAACTAACCCGGCAGATAAAGTCGATACAAATTGAGGACTTATTGGAACGCCCCGAAATAAAAATATCGACAGAGCATATTTCTGAACAAATTAATTCGAAAGTAATATTGGTAACAGGCGCCGCCGGTTCTATCGGAAGCGAAATCGTCCGGCAAATGACTCAATACAACCCTTTGTTAATCATCCTTCTTGATCAGGCGGAGTCTCCCATCCACGATTTAAAAATGGAATTGGAACAGAACTATCCCAACCAAAATATAAGTGTCTTTTTAGGAGACATACGCAATAAACAACGCATGGAATATATGATGGATTTGTACCGTCCCGACTTCATCTACCATGCCGCCGCCTATAAGCACGTACCGCTGATGGAAGACAATCCCATAGAAGCCGCCCAGGTAAATATAATGGGAACCAAAACCATAGCGGATTTAGCTGTTAAATATTCCGTAAAACGTTTTGTGATGATTTCTTCCGACAAAGCCGTCAATCCGACCAATGTAATGGGAGCGTCAAAAAGGATAGCGGAAATATACGTCCAATCCCTTTTCTTGAAAAACAAAAACAGCAATAAAGATGTTACGAAGTTTATAACAACACGCTTTGGCAACGTTTTGGGTTCCAATGGGTCCGTCATTCCTTACTTTAAGAAACAAATTGAGCAAGGGGGACCTATAACGGTTACACATCCTGAAATCATCCGTTACTTTATGACCATCCCCGAAGC
>JAISXQ010000115.1 GCA_031270425.1 Prevotellaceae bacterium
CACCGGCTTCTTCCAAAATTTTTTTCGCGCTGCTGCGACCTACTCCGTAGATATAAGTCAATCCAACCTCCCCTCTTTTGTTTTGGGGTAAATCTACTCCGACAATTCTTATAGCCATACTATACTATTAATTTTATCAAAAAAAATAATTATTATCCCTGACGTTGTTTAAACTTGGGATTTTTTTTGTTAATAACGTACAAGCGTCCTTTTCTGCGAACTATTTTACATTCGTCCGAACGCTTTTTGATTGAAGCTCTTACTTTCATAATAATTTACCAGCCCTCCGAATCCCCGACCTCTCTCCCCCTTCGGGTACTCTCCCCAAGAGGGGAAAGATAACGGAAAAGAGTTTTTGGGGACTTACCAACTATCTGAGGCTTTTAAAAATAGTTGGAAAGTTATTTATTTTTATGTTTTACTATCTCTGCTCTCTCTCATAAGCCTCCCTTTCAGGAGGTTTGGATGGGCTTCTTACTTGTATCTGAACGAAATCCTTCCTTTCGATAAATCGTAAGGCGACATTTCGACTTTCACCTTATCTCCGGGCAGGATTTTAATATAGTGCATGCGCATCTTGCCGGAAATATGAGCCGTAATGACGTGTCCGTTTTCGAGTTCGACACGAAACATTGCATTCGACAACGCTTCGATAATTTTTCCGTCCTGTTCTATTGCAGCTTGTTTTGCCATGTTTTGAAATTAGAAATCTTGAATCCCGATAGCTATCGGGAGAAATCTTGAAATTAGAAATCTTGAAATTAGAAATTCTTATATCGCCCTGTCCCCCAATACTTCTTCTATATACTTATAAGTCGATAAAACATCCGGTTTTCCTCTCCGCACGGCAACCGCGTGTTCAAAATGCGCCGACGGCTTCCGGTCGAGTGTACGGGTAGTCCATCCGTCCCGTTCAAATACCAGATTCTTTGTTCCCAAATTAATCATCGGTTCGATGCAAATTACCATTCCTGATTTGAGCATCACTCCGTTCCCTTTGCGTCCGTAATTCGGAACTTCGGGCGCTTCGTGCATACTCCGACCGATACCGTGCCCGATCATTTCGCGTACCACAGAATAACCTCTGGCTTCGCAATAAATTTGGATAACACTGCCAATATCGCCGATCCGCTTTCCTTCGACTGCCTGTTCAATTCCCAAAAACATCGATTCTTTTGTGGTTTTCAACAGGTTTACGACCTCCTCTTTAACGTTGCCCACACAGAATGTATAAGCAAAATCGCCGTGGAAACCGTTTTTATACGCTCCACAGTCCACCGAAACAATATCGCCGTCCTGCAAAACTACTTTATCCGAAGGAATCCCGTGTACCACCTGTTCGTTCACAGAAGTACAAATAGAAGCGGGATAACCGTTATAATTCAAAAAACCAGAAACCGCGCCGTGATCGCCAAGAAATTCTTCTACAACTTCGTCAAGTTTCTTTGTCGTTATGCCCGGGGCAATGATTTTGGCTACTTCCGCCAATGCCTTCGCTACAAGCAGATTGCTTTCGCGCAACAATTCTATTTCCTCATCGGTTTTAAGAAAAATCATTCCGGTTTTCTATATTAATAAGCAGCCGCGCTGCCTGAGCGACCTTTTATACGTCCCGATTTCAATAATCCGTCGTAGTGGCGCATCAAAAGATGACTTTCGATTTGTTGAAGCGTATCAAGAATCACGCCTACCAAAATCAGCAGCGATGTTCCCCGAAAAACTGGGCAAACTCCTGACTGATTCCAAGCAACGAAGCGAATGACGGCATAATAGCTACAAATGCCAGGAAGAAAGACCCGGGCAATGTAATGCGCGACATGATTACATCGAGATATTCGGCAGTTTGTTTTCCGGGTTTAATGCCGGGAATAAAACCGTTGTTGCGCTTCATATCTTCCGCCATCTGTTTCGGATTTACAGTTATTGCCGTATAAAAGTATGTAAACGCGATAATCATCACTGCAAACACAAAGTTATACCAAAAACTGTGAATATCGGTAAAGGCTCTTACAAAGCCGCCTGCCGCATCCGACTGCGTAAAACCTACAAGCGTAATGGGGATAAACATGATAGCCTGTGCGAAGATGATAGGCATTACGCCGGCGGCATTCACTTTCAACGGAATGTACTGACGCACGCCTCCGTACTGTTTGTTTCCAACCACGCGTTTCGCATATTGCACGGGAATTTTGCGGGTTCCCTGCACCAGCATGATAGCCAATCCGATAACAATAAGCAATGCTACAATTTCGAGCAGGAACATCACCAGACCGCCGCCCGCGTCGCCCAGACGGAACGCAAATTCCCGAATGACGGCGCTCGGAAAACGGGCAATGATACCGATCATAATAATCATCGAAATACCGTTGCCGATACCTTTATCCGTTATACGCTCGCCAAGCCACATCACAAACATACTTCCTGCACAGAGGATAATGGTGGACGTAGCGCTAAACCAAAAACCGCCGGGCAAAGCGAATCCTGCCTGTGCTACCTGCACGTTAAGGTTTACCAGATACGAAGGTCCTTGCAGCAAAAGAATAAAAACGGTAAGGTAACGGGTAATCTGATTCATCTTACGGCGTCCGCTCTCGCCTTCGCGCTGTATCTTCTGAAAATAAGGAAAAGCGATAGTGAGCAGCTGAATTACGATAGACGCCGAAATGTAAGGCATGATACCCAAGGCAAAAATCGAAGCGTTTGAAAATGCGCCTCCCGAAAACATATCCAGCAAGCCCAGCAAGCCGCCGCTTGTTTGCGACTTCAACGCGGTTAGAGTATGCGCGTCGATACCCGGAAGAACGACAAAAGATCCGAAACGGTAAATGAGGACGAAAATAACAGTCGTCAGCAACCGGTTTCTCAGGTCTTCTATCTTCCAGATATTTGTCAGTGTTTCTATAAATCTTTTCATGCCGTTACAGTTTTACTACGGTTCCACCGGCGGCTACAATAGCTTCTTCCGCCGATTTGGAAAACGCATTTGCCGCTACTTCCAACTTCAAAGTCAATGTTCCTTTTCCAAGAACTTTCACTAAAACGCTTTTAGAGATAAAACCTGCTTCGCGCAATTCGTCCAATCCTACCTTAGTAAGTTTTTTGCTTTCGGCAAGCGTTTGAATTGTTTCAAGGTTGATGGCTTTGTATTCTACACGGTTAATATTCTTAAAGCCGGATTTAGGCAAACGACGCTGTATAGGCATCTGACCACCTTCAAATCCGATTTTCTTAGAGTAACCGGAACGGGATTTCGCTCCTTTGTGTCCTCTTGTGGAAGTGCCGCCTAAACCGGAGCCTGAACCGCGACCAATTCTTTTCCTTGTTTTTACAGATCCCGGCGCCGGCGTTAAATTAGTTAAATCCATATTATTGTATATTTTTTTTCGTCTAACCTGTTATTAATCGATAATTTTAACCAAATGTCTCACCTTAGTTACCATTCCCAAAATTTGAGGGGTGGCTTCGTGTTCAACAACGGAATTTATTTTTTTCAAACCCAAAGCTTCAAGCGTCAGCTTTTGATCCTTCGGAAATTTGATTTTACTTTTTACTTGTTTAATTTTTATTGTAGCCATACTAAATACTGTTTGATTATCCGTTAAACACTTTATCGAGCGAAACCCCTCTGTTTTGGGCTACGGTATAGGCGTCGCGCAATTCGCCCAATGCCTCGATAGTAGCTTTTACCAAGTTGTGAGGATTCGACGAACCTTTTGATTTTGCCAACACATCGGTAACGCCGACGCTTTCGAGTACGGCGCGCATGGCGCCGCCCGCTTTTACTCCCGTACCGGGAGAAGCCGGCTGGATATATACCTGAGCCCCTCTAAATTTAGCAAGTTGTTCGTGAGGAATGGTTCCGTTCAACACAGGAACTTTAATCAAGTTCTTTTTGGCTGCTTCCGTTCCTTTGGAGATGGCTGCCGTTACTTCGCCTGCTTTTCCAAGTCCCCATCCGACGATTCCGTCCTCGTTGCCAACTACCACAATGGCGGAAAAGCTAAAAGTACGTCCCCCTTTGGTTACTTTCGTTACGCGGTTTACAGCCACCAATCTGTCTTTTAATTCTAAATCGTTAGTTGATTTAACTTTGTTCATATTTGTTGCCATATTCTTGATTAAAATTTAAGACCACCCTCGCGAGCCGCATCTGCCAATTGTTTTACTCTACCATGATACAAATAACCGTTGCGATCGAATACCACGTGGGTAATGCCTGCTTCCTGAGCCGCCTTTGCAACTAATGCGCCTACTTTTACAGCCTGTTCGGTTTTTGCAACTTTATCTTTCAGCCCCAAAGACGACGCCGAAGCTAAGGTAACGCCATTTACATCGTCTATTAATTGAACGTAAATCTGCGTATTGCTTCTAAAAACAGTCATGCGGGGTTTTTGAGCCGTACCCGACACGCTGTGGCGGATATGCGCTTTTATTCTTTTTCTTCTATTATTCTTTACACTCATAACGTTAATTTATTTACGCAAATTATTTTTTACCGGCAGATTTACCTGCTTTACGACGAACAACTTCGCCTTTAAAGCGCACGCCTTTTCCTTTGTAGGGTTCCGGAGTACGGAACGAACGGATTTTCGCACAAATTTGCCCCAACAATTGCTTGTCGGCGCTCTCCAAAATCACAACCGGATTTTGGTTGCGCTCGCTTTTCGTTTCAATCTTAACTTCGTCGGGCAATTTCAAAAAGATATTATGCGTGTAACCTAATGCAAATTCCAATACTTGCCCCTGATTCGATACGCGATAACCCACGCCGACCAGCTCCAAGGTTTTTGAATAGCCTTCGGATACGCCTGTAACCATATTGTTAATCAGCGAACGGTACAGACCGTGGAATGCGCGGTTTTGTTTCTCGTCGTCCGGACGGCTGACAACAACTTCCGAACCTTCGACAGATACGCTGATATTCGGATTGATTTCCTGTGTTAATTCTCCTTTCGGACCTTTTACGGCAACTACGTTGTCTTTTACTGTTATGCTTACTCCCTTGGGAAGCGATATGGGCAATTTTCCTATTCTTGACATACTTTCCTCCTAATTATTAATAAACATAACATAAAACTTCGCCGCCTACTTTCAAGTCGGCAGCTTCCTTATTGGTCATCACGCCTTTCGATGTAGAAATAATCGCTATTCCCAAACCGTTCAACACGCGCGGCATTTCTTTATAGCCTACATACTTACGAAGACCGGGAGTAGATATTCTGGTCAACTTCTTAATCGAGTTAACTTTGTTAACCGGATCATATTTCAAGGCAATCTTAATCGTGCCCCGAACGCCCTCTTCTACATATTTGTAGTTTAAGATATAGCCTTTCTCGTGCAATATCCGGGTCATTTCTTTTTTCAAATTCGACGCGGGGATTTCCACCACACGGTGTCCTGCCTTTATAGCATTCCGCAATCGAGTTAAATAATCTGCAATTGGATCTGTCATTATAATTTGATTTTAAATTGATCCCGAAACACCGGGACAATATTTAATTTATCTGTCCAGCCCCCCCCTAAATCTCCCAAAGGGGATTTTCGGAAAGCAAGGCTATCTATTATTATTTTAAACATCAGGCGCCGGAACTTCTTTTACCAGCTTGCTTTTTTCACGCCCGGTATCAATCCTTTCGACGCCATTTCGCGGAACTGAATACGCGAAACTCCGAACTGGCGCATATAGCCTTTCGGACGTCCTGTGATTTTGCAACGGTTGTGCAAACGTACAGGCGATGCGTTTTTAGGAATCGTTTGAAGAGCTTCGTAATTTCCTTCGGCAAGATATTTTTCGCGTTTAGCGGCATATTTTGCGACTAACTTTGCTCTTCTCACTTCGCGGGCTTTCATTGATTCTTTTGCCATTGTACTTTCTTTATATTAATTTTTTTTGAATGGTAATCCGAATTCTCTCAATAAAGCATAGCCTTCTTCGTCGGTTTGGGCGGTGGTAACAAATGTGATATTCATTCCCAGCAAACGGCTGATAGAGTCGATGTTGATTTCGGGGAAGATAATTTGTTCATCAATGCCCATTGTATAATTTCCGCGTCCGTCCAGCTTGTTTTCGATACCTTTGAAGTCGCGGATACGGGGCAACGCCACACGGATCAAACGTTCCAAAAACTCGTACATACGTTCCCCGCGCAGCGTAACGCGAACGCCGACCGGCATTTTTTTACGCAGTTTGAAGTTCGATATGTCTTTTTTGGAAAGAGTCGCAACCGCTTTCTGACCGGTAATTGCAGTCATTTCATTGATAGCGACTTCAATAATTTTTTTATCGGCAACAGCAATTCCCAATCCTTGGTTCAATACAATTTTTTCGAGTTTGGGAACTTGCATTATAGAACTGTAACTGAATTCCTTCATCAAGACAGGAACGATACGTTCTTTGTAGTCGTTTTTTAAACTTGCAGTATTCATTAAATTTCTCCTCCTGTCTTTTTAGAAATGCGCACCAATTTACCCTCAGCATTCAATTTGCGTCCAACGCGCACCGGTTTGCCGTTTTCCAGCGGATTCAGGTTCGAGATATGGATGGCGGCTTCTTTTTTAATAATTCCTCCTTGAGGATGTTTTGCGCTGGGCTTGGCGTTTTTCGACGCCATATTCACTCCTTCTACGATAGCGCGTTGCTCTTTCACAAGAACTTGCAAAACACGACCGGTTTTACCTTTATCCACGCCGGCATTTACGTAAACGGCGTCTCCTTTTTTAATATGTAACTTACTCATATTTCTAATTTATTAGAGCACTTCTGGCGCCAGTGATATGATTTTCATGTTCGTAGCACGCAGTTCACGCGCTACCGGACCAAAGATACGGCTTCCGCGTATTTCGCCTGCATTATTCAGCAATACGCAAGCATTGTCGTCGAAACGGATATAGGATCCGTCGGCGCGGCGGATTTCTTTTTTTGTCCGCACAATAACCGCTTTGGAAACAATTCCTTTCTTGATGTCGCTCGAAGGAATGACGTTTTTTACCGAAACGACGATAATGTCGCCCACAGTGGCATAACGCTTGCCGGTTCCCCCCAACACGCGAATACAAAGCGCTTCTTTTGCCCCGCTGTTATCAGCTACTACGAGCCTTGATTCTTGTTGTATCATAATTATTTAACTCTTTCGATAATTTCGACTAATCTCCATCTTTTCAATTTACTCAGCGGACGGGTTTCCATGATACGTACTGTATCGCCGATATTGCAATCGTTTTTTTCGTCGTGAGCATGAAATTTCCTTGTTTTATTTACGAACTTGCCGTAAATCGGGTGTTTTTCTTTCCATTTAACAGCCACAGTAATGGTCTTATCCATTTTGTTGCTGAAAACCACACCCGTTCGTTCTTTTCTTAAATTTCTTGTTGTCATCGGGATTGCTGTGTGTTATTTTTGATCGTTTATTTCTCTCTGACGTAATTCGGTTGCGAAACGCGCAATAGTTCTCCGAAGGTCTTTTATCTGCATCGGATTGTCGAGAGGTGAAATAGAATGATTGATTTCCAAAAAATTCAAACGATTTTTTTCGGCGTCCAATCTTTCTTTCAGTTCTTGATTTGTCAATTCTTTTATTTCACTTATTTTCATAATTCTTACGCATTTTCATTGTAATCAAAATCACGTCGTATCACAAACTTGGTGGTTACGGGCAGTTTTTGAGCCGCCAAACGCAATGCTTCTTTGGCTATATCAAACGGCACGCCTTCCACTTCAATAATAATCCGTCCCGGAGTAACGGGAGCAACGAATCCTTCGGGCGCTCCTTTTCCTTTACCCATACGGACTTCAGCGGGTTTCTTGGTAATCGGTTTGTCGGGAAAAATACGAATCCAAATTTGTCCTTGACGTTGCATATAACGGGTTACAGCAATACGGGCAGCTTCAATTTGACGACCTGTCAGCCATTTCGATTGCAATGATTTGATGCCAAACGAACCAAATGCTAACTGGTTGCCACGTTGGGCATTCCCTTTCATACGCCCTTTCTGCTGTCTTCTGAACTTTGTTTTTTTCGGTTGTAACATAATTCCTTAAATCAAATTTCGTTTAACAGTTTATTTTTTTCTTTTTCTAAAACCTTTACCTCCGCGGTCGTTTCCACGATGATCATTTCCACGATCGTTGCGCGGCGATTCCTTGCTGGAAGTAAAAGAGGGCGCTAAATCTTTCTTGCCGTAAATTTCGCCGCGGCAAATCCATACTTTAACTCCGATTAAACCTACTTTTGTTAATGCTTCAGCGTGAGCATAGTCTATATCCGCCCTGAATGTATGCAGCGGGGTTCTTCCTTCCTTGTACATTTCCGAGCGTGCCATTTCAGCTCCGTTCAACCGACCGGAAACCTGAATTTTAATTCCTTCGGCGCCCATACGCATGGTTGAAGCGATAGCCATTTTCACAGCGCGGCGATAGGCGATTTTACCTTCTACCTGGCGGGCTACGTTGTTGGCAACAATTACTGCGTCAAGTTCCGGACGTTTGATTTCGTAGATGTTGATTTGAATTTCCTTATCGGTAATTTTTTTCAATTCTTCTTTCAATTTGTCCACTTCCTGACCGCCTTTACCGATAATGATACCGGGGCGAGCCGTACAAACCGTAATAGTAACAAGTTTGAGCGTACGTTCGATAACGATGCGCGACACACTGGCTTTTGCAAGACGGGCGTTCAGGTATTTTCTGATTTTGCTGTCTTCGAGTATGGTATCGCCGTAGTTTTTACCGCCGTACCAGTTCGAATCCCATCCACGAATTATTCCTAAGCGATTACTTATTGGATTAGTTTTTTGTCCCATCGAGCAATTAATTTTGATTATCGTTGTTAGTATTTTTTGCGTCAACAAACAAGGTTACGTGGTTCGAGCGTTTGCGTATCCGGTAACCGCGTCCCTGAGGAGCGGTTCGCAAGCGTTTCAGCATGGTAGCTGAATCCACATAAACTTCGCTTACATATAAATTAGCGTTGTCGGCTTTTTGTTCTGTCTTGATTTCCCAATTGGCAATAGCCGATTTCAACAACTTTTCCATTCTTCCCGAAGCTTCTTTTGTCGAGAATTTCAACACGCTCAATGCTCTGTTAACTTCCATTCCGCGAATCATATCCGCAACCAAGCGCATCTTGCGAGGCGACGTCGGAACATTATTCAGTTTTGCGAAATAACGCGCAGCATTAGCTTCTTTTTTTGCTTCGGCTGATATTTTTTTTCTTGCACCCATTTTCTTTAAAATTTTCTTGTTTTAATGTTTCAATGGATTATTTTTTCTTACCTCCGTGTCCGCGGAAATTGCGGGTAGGCGAAAATTCTCCCAATTTATGACCTACCATGTTTTCCGTAACATATACGGGGATAAATTTGTTACCATTGTGAACTGCAATTGTATGACCTACAAAATCAGGTGATATCATTGTAGCGCGAGACCATGTTTTTACTACGGTTTTTTTACCGTTTTCGTTCATGCCCAACACTTTTTTTTCGAGTTTCAGGTTGATGTATGGTCCTTTTTTTAATGAACGGCTCATATTATTTACTTCTGTTTTTCAATTATTTTTTCTTCCTTTCAATAATATATTGGCTTGATTGCTTCTTCGGGGCGCGAGTTTTGTACCCTTTTGCCAACAAACCTTTACGCGAACGCGGGTGTCCGCCCGAAGCGCGACCTTCGCCGCCACCCATCGGGTGATCTACGGGGTTCATTGCCACGCCCCTCACTCGCGGACGGCGTCCAAGCCAACGTGAGCGACCTGCTTTACCTGATCTTTCCAACGCATGGTCGGAATTTCCTACGCTTCCGACCGTAGCTTTACAGGTCGAAAGAATCTTGCGAATTTCACCTGACGGCAACTTAACGATCGCGTATTTGTCTTCGCGCGAGGTGAGCTGGGCAAAGGTTCCTGCCGAACGCGCCATAGCCGCTCCCTGTCCGGGACGAAGTTCGATGTTGTGAACTACCGTTCCGAGAGGAATATTAAGCAAAGGCAGCGCATTTCCTACTTCGGGAGCCGCGTCGACGCCCGAAACAATTGTTTGACCAACCTGCAATCCTTCGGGTGCAAGTATATACCTTTTGTCTCCGTCTGCATAAAACAACAAGGCGATACGCGCCGAACGGTTCGGATCGTATTCGATTGTTTTTACCGTAGCCGGAACACCGTCTTTGTTACGTTTAAAGTCAATTACTCTGTATTTTCTCTTGTGTCCGCCGCCAATATAACGCATGGTCATTTTACCATCGTGGTTGCGTCCTCCGGATTTTCCTCCGCCGTAAACAAGAGATTTCTCTGGCGCTTTCGCAGTAACCGTATCGAAAGTGCCAATAATCTTATGTCTCTGCCCCGGTGTTGTGGGCTTTAATTTACGTACAGCCATTATTTAATTAGTTATTTCAAAATTTCTGATTTCAAGATTTCAAAATTTCTGATTTCAAAATTTCTGATTTCAAGATTAATTTTGAAATCTTGAAATTAGAAATCTTGAAATTTCAGATATTGCTATAAAAATCTATTTTATCTCCTTTTTTCAATGTTACGATAGCTTTTTTGTAAGCCGGCGTTTTCCCGCTGATAACACCGCCTTTCGTAAAACGGCTTTTGCTTTTTGCAGGAACGATAAACGTGTTCACATCCGTTACTGTAACATTATACAACGCTTCCACAGCTTGCTTAACTTCAATCTTGTTAGCGTCTTTTTGTACCTTGAAGCCATAGCGGTTCAAGGTTTCGCCCAGCTTGGTCATCTTCTCTGTAACGATTGGTTTTATGATAATTGCCATTGTTCCGACCTCCTTATGCTTTAAAAGTTTGTTCTAATGCGGCAACCGCTTCTTCGGTAAATACGACATTTTTCGAGTCCGAGATTGCGTAAGTATTTAGTTCCGAAACAGTTAAAACATTAACTCTGGGTAAATTTCGAGCCGACAAATATACGTTTTTATTTGCAGATGCTAAAATAATTAACGGTTTTTTATCAGCTACATTCAAATTTTTTGTCAAAGCAATGAATTCTTTTGTTTTCGGCGCTTCAAAATCGATGCTGTCAACGACAAGAATTGCATTGTTTGCCGCTTTGTACGACAATGCCGACTTGCGAGCCAATTGTTTCACTTTTTTGTTCAATTTGAAACTGTAATCGCGAGGAACCGGACCAAAAATACGTCCTCCACCTACGCGAACCGGCGATTTAATATCGCCCGGACGAGCGCCGCCGCCGCCTTTCTGACGACCCAGTTTGCGGGTGCTGCCCGCTACTTCGCTGCGACCCTTCGATTTGTGCGTTCCCTGACGCTGATTTGCCAAATACTGTTTTACATCCAAATAAATAGCATGGTCGTTTGGCTCAATACCGAAAATAGCATCGTTTAATACTATTTTGCGTCCGGTGTCTTTCCCGTTTTTATCTAATACACTAATTTCCATATTATTTATTGATGATTACGATTGAACCTTTGGCTCCCGGAACAGAACCTTTTACTAATAATAAATTGTGTTCAGGAATTACCTTCAACACGTATAAATTCTGAATGGTTACTTTGTCGCCTCCTGTACGTCCTGCCATACGCATTCCTTTAAATACGCGGGACGGATAAGAAGACGCTCCCAAAGAACCGGGCGCCCGCAAGCGATTGTGCTGACCGTGAGTCGATTGACCTACCCCGCCAAATCCATGGCGTTTTACCACGCCTTGAAAACCTTTACCTTTTGACGTTCCGACAACATCAATATAGATGTTTGCTTCAAATACATCGGCAACTGTAAGGGTTTCTCCCAATTTGAATTCTTTTTCAAATTCCTTGAACTCAACCAAGTGGCATTGCGGAGTTACTCCGGCAGCTTTAAAATGACCGGCTTCGGCTTTGTTGGTATGTTTGTCCGTTTTGGACGAGAAACCAAGCTGAACAGCCTCATAACCATCATTTTCGAGCGTTTTAATTTGAGTAACAACACAAGGACCTGCTTCAATAACAGTGCATGGTACATTTTTACCATCGGCGCTGAAAACGGACGTC
>JAISXQ010000161.1 GCA_031270425.1 Prevotellaceae bacterium
CCTCTTATTTCGGATTTGGCGCTGATACTTATTGTTGCCGCCGCGGTAACCATTTTGTTTAAACAACTGAAACAACCTTTGGTACTGGGCTATATCATTGCGGGTCTTCTGGTAGGTCCCTATCTTTCGCTCACGCCAACGGTAGTCGATTTGGAGAATGTGAAGACGCTGGCGGACATCGGCGTTATCTTTTTGCTGTTCAGCTTGGGACTTGAATTCAGTTTTAAGAAGCTGGCGCGGGTTGGGGGTTCCGCGTCCATAACGGCAATAGTCGAAATAGCGTTTATAACCGTCGCGGGTTATGCGCTGGGAAAGGCGTTCGGATGGTCGACAATGGACTGCCTGTTTCTGGGCGGTATGCTGGCAAGTTCGTCAACAACCATTATCCTGAAAGCTTTTGACGACCTTGGCGTAAAATCAAAAAATTATGCCCGCATCGTGTTCGGCGTGCTGGTAGTAGAAGATATTGTGGTTATTTTGCTGATGGTTTTGCTTTCTACGGTTGCCGTAACGCAGCATTTCGAAGGCTCCGAAATGCTGTTCACAATAGGAAAACTGCTGTTTTTCTTAATTCTTTGGTTCTTAATGGGAATATTTATCATCCCTACTTTACTGAAAAGAATAAAAAAACTGCTGGACGAGGAAACCTACCTGGTTCTGTCGACAGGTTTTTGCTTGGTAATGGTGGTCGTTGCGACGCAAGCAGGTTTTTCGGCGGAATTGGGCGCATTTATCATGGGCTCCATTTTAGCCGAAACGACTTCGGCTGAAAAAATAGAACATACTTTCAAGCCGGTGAAAGACTTGTTTGGAGCTGTATTTTTTGTTTCGGTCGGGATGATGATAAATCCTTCCGTTATAGTGCAGTACGGATGGATTGTGCTTGCTGTTACATTATTAACCATTTTCGGAAAACTTTTCAGTTCCACGCTGGGGGCGATATTTTCGGGGCAACCGCTGAAACAATCGGTTCAGGTAGGTATGAGCATGGCGCAAATAGGCGAGTTCGCGTTTATCGTTGCTACGTTAGGCATGTCGCTCGGCGTAATCAGCGATTTCCTGTTTCCGGTGGCAGTAGGAGCGTCGGCGATTACCACATTTACAACGCCTTATATGATTAAATATTCGGACGGCTTCTATAATTTTCTGGAACGCATACTGCCGAAGAAATTATTGATAACCATCGAGGCTTACTCCGCCAGCGCACGAACCATCCAGGCGGAAAGCGAATGGAAACAGTTTGTAAAAAAAATCATTTCCACCATTGTAACAAACGGCATTATCATACTTACCATTATGTTTGTCGGGATAAGAGTATTGCTGCCCTTACTTTCCGGAATAATTCCAAACGAACCGACAGCCCGCATCGCCGCATTTTCGCTTACTTTCCTTATCACTTTGCCCTTCCTGTGGGGCTTTATGTTCAAACGCCCGAACGATATGGAGTACAGGGAATTGTGGGAAGATAAAAAATATAAAAACGGTCCGCTATTTATTATGGAAGCGGCGCGTATCACCATTGGCATAGTATTGCTCGGATATTTGGTCAATCGCATTTTCTCTACATTTATTTCAATTGCCATCATTGTTCCGCTGCTTATCGTTGCGTTATTCCTGCTCTCGAAAAACATACGGAAATTTTACAGCTATATCGAAAGCCGTTTTATGTCCAACTTAAACAGCCGTGAGATTGCCGCGGAGCAAAAGACGTCGCCCCTCAAACAC
Source organism: Prevotellaceae bacterium (assembly GCA_031270425.1). Lineage (GTDB taxonomy): Bacteria > Bacteroidota > Bacteroidia > Bacteroidales > Paludibacteraceae > H1. The sequence continues at coordinate 1,726 of JAISXQ010000161.1, forward strand.
ATTCAAAAGAAAATGGATTCGAAAGAAAACCTGTCAACCTGGGACGCCCATCTGGTAGATTTGATTGTCCCTCAGGATGCGGCATACGTCGGACGCACGCTGAAAGAACTACCCTGGCGTGAAAAATACGGCATTAGCGTGGTGTATATACGGCGGGGCGACAACCTGATTTACGCGCCCGGGGCAAACGCTAAAATCCTGCCCTTCGACCATATCGGGGTGATAGCTTCCGACGAACAGGCGCAGGTGTTTAAGCCGGTTTTTGAGATGAAAGAGCCTTTGCAGAGCGCGAACTACAATGTGGACGATATTGTAATAGAAAAATTCGTGGTTGATGAGCACAACCGCCTGAACGGCGTGTTGATAAAAAATTCCGGCATAAGGGAGAAAACCAACGGAATGATTATCGGTCTGGAACGTAACGACGAACGCATCCCAAATCCTGCCGCCGATACTGTGTTGCAGGAACATGATATTGTTTGGATTGTGGGAGAAAAAAAACAATTGAAAAAATTGCGAAATCCCTTAAATTAAAGAACATAGACGTCGGATGTCAGATGTCTGTATTCTAAAATCTGTATTATGAAAGCCCTGAGGCTGTCTCAAAAGTAATTTATCCACGAATTACACGAATTTACACGAAAAAGACAATGCTAAAAAACGTATGTGTTTGATTTACATTAAAATAAATTTCGTGTAAATTCGTGTAATTCGTGGACTTTTGATACAGCCTCACGACTTGTCGGGAAAGATAACGATAACAAATTTTAAACTTATGAAATTAGATATTTGCTTCTCGCCCGCTTTGTTTCCTTACTATTACGATGGAAAAAAGGAAACAATAGCTGTTGTGGTAGATGTTTTCAGAGCGAGCGCTACCATTTGTTACGCTTTTTCTTCGGGAGTAAGTTCGATTCGTCCGGTTGCAAGCGTCGAAGAGGCGATAGCCGCCAAAAAGCGGGGGATTTTAGTCGGGGCGGAAAGAAATGCGGAAAAATGCTCTTTCGCCGATTTCGGAAATTCGCCTTTCGATTATACCCAAGAGAAAGTTTCGGGAAAGGATATTGTATTTACAACTACCAACGGAACTCAGACGATAAAAGCCGTTTCCGAAGCCTCAAACATAATCATCGGCGCTTTCTCGAACATCAGCGCGGTTGCCGCTTACTGCCTGTCGCGAAATTGCGACGTGATAATATGCTGCGCGGGATGGAACAATCGTTTCTGCCTCGAAGATACGCTTTTCGGCGGAGCTTTAATTGAGAAATTGCTCTCGCAAAAAGATTTCCAGTCCGACTCGGACGCGCTGAACCTCGCACTCAAAATATGGAAGGAAGCGAAAAACGACGTGTACGCCTCTTTGGAAAAATCGGAACACGTCCGGCGCATGTTGCGATTGGGTCTTAAAAAAGAAGAT
>JAISXQ010000267.1 GCA_031270425.1 Prevotellaceae bacterium
ACGGAACGGTTGCCGGTGATACAATAGACGTCGAGTTCGGCGATGAGATTACATTCGTATTCACGCCGAATCAGGGATACAAAGTAGACCGGGTAACATGGGATAATGAAACGGTTGAAATACAGGAAAATTCTTATACATTTGCCACAAGCGGATCTGCTTCCGGCTCGGAACATACGTTGAGCGTAACGTTTGCGCCGGTTGACAATTCCGTCGGCAATGTGCATACGGACGGAATATCCGTTTATCTGAATCCCGCCGACAATGTTATTCGGATTTCGGGAGCCGGAAACAAGCAAATCCAACTGCTCGACGCCAACGGACGCACAGTGCTTCAAACGCAAAAAAATATGATTGACATATCTTCCTTTGTACAGGGAATATATTTTGTAAAAGTAAACGAAAAAACGCTTGTGAAAGTTTTAAAAAGGTAAAAAAGTTGTTTTAAAGAAAATCCCCTGTAACCGTTTTTTATACATCCGGTTATGGGGGATTTTTGTATCGTGTTTGTTTCGCACTACACGATAAACAGAGGCAATATGCTATTCTTCCAACATATTGTGGAAAACGTTTTGCACATCTTCATCGTCTTCTATTTTCTCCAATAATTTTGTTACTTGGGCTTTCTGTTCATCATCCAATTTTTTTAAATCGTTGGGAATACGCTCGAATTCGGCGCTGAAAATTTCAAAACCGTTGTCTTCCAAATATTTCTGTATGGGAGAATAGGATGTGAATTCGCCATACAACAGTATCGCATCGTCGTCTTCGGCGACTTCGTCAACGCCAAAATCAATCAATTCAAATTCCAATTCATCCAAAGATACGCCGGTTTTGGGAGCAATTTTAAACACGCATTTGTGATTGAAAATAAATTGAAGCGAACCGCTCGTACCTAATGAACCTCCGTGTTTATTGAAATAGCTCCGTATATTCGCCACGGTTCTGGTCGGATTATCTGTTGCCGTTTCAACCACAATGGCAATCCCGTTAGGTCCGTAACCTTCGTACACCATTTCCTTATAATCGGCTTCATCTTTTGACGTCGCCTTTTTAATTGCCCTTTCAACATTTTCTTTGGGCATGTTTTCTTTCTTCGCCTGCTGTGCCAGAACCCTTAAACGCGGATTGGTATCGGGGTCGGCGCCTCCTTCCTTTACGGCAATGGTAATTTGTTTTCCCAATTTGGTAAATACGCGAGCCATGTTCCCCCAGCGTTTCATTTTGGTTGCTTTTCTGTATTCAAATGCTCTTCCCATAAATTTATTTATTCCAATTTTAGTATATGACAAAAATAGATAATTTTTTTAACCACAATAGGCACAATAGTACACAATAGGCTTTTTCTAAGTTTTTTGAGAAAAACCAATCTTATAAACTATTGTGTACTATTGTGCCTATTGTGGTTGTTTTTTGTCATGTACTAAGTTATTTCAAAGTTATTTTCCGTTTCTTAACGATGTGCAAAAGTATTAAATCATTGACAAAAAAACAATTCACAGTTGTTTTTTTTTAATAAAAAAAGGAGCTTTACTGAAAAGCCCCTTTTTTATTTAAATCTATATGGCTATGGATTAACCGTTTCGTAATGAACTTCTTCAAAAGAAACTACAAATTCTACACGGCGGTTTTTAGCCTTGCCTGCCGCCGTTTTGTTGCTTGCAACCGGAACGGTAGGACCGAAGCCTTTCGAGGTTATTCTGCCTTCACCGACGCCCTTATCTATCAGATATTGGCGTACCGAAGCCGCTCTGTCCTCCGAAAGTTTCATATTCATATCCTCTTTACCTACGTTATCCGTATGACCTTGTATTTCCACTTTATAGGTCGGATTTTCTTCCAACACTTTCGCGATTTGGTCTAAGATGGTATATGAAATTTTCTTAATGGTCGATTTTCCGGTGTCGAACTGGATACCCTGCAATGCTTTTTGGAACAACTGCCTGATTTCGCGTTTCAATTCGGGGCAACCATTGTTGGACGCTACGCCTACTATGGTCGGGCAACGGTCAAGATAATCAGGTATGCCATCGCCGTCGGTATCTTTCGGACAACCGTTTTCGTCCACAAATCCGATAGCTTCTTTCGACGTTCCGGGGCATTTATCCAAATAATCGGGTATGCCATCGCCGTCGCTGTCTTTCGGGCAACCGTTTTCGTCCACAAATCCGGCAGCTTCTTTCGGCGTATCAGGACATTTATCCAAATAATCGAGCACGCCGTCGCCGTCGCTGTCTTTCGGACAACCGTTTTCGTCCACAAATCCGGCAGCTTCTTTCGGCGTGTCGGGGCATTTATCCTTAGAATCGGGTACTCCATCGCCGTCGGTATCTTTCGAACAACCGTTTTCATCCACAAAATTGACGTCGCTTTCGGGCGTATCGGGACATTTATCCAAATAATCGAGCACGCCATCGCCGTCGCTGTCTTTCGGACAACCGTTTTCGTCCACAAATCCGATAGCTTCTTTCGGCGTGTCGGGGCATTTATCCAAATAATCGGGTACCTCATCGCCGTCGCTGTCGAGCGGACAACCTATGCTGTCAATCAAACCAAAGGCTTCTGTCGGCGTATCGGGGCATTTGTCCAAATAATCGAATACGCCGTCGCCGTCGCTATCGAGCGGACAACCTATGCTGTCAACCAAACCGATGGCTTCTGCCGGAGTTCCGGGGCATTTGTCCAAATAATCGGGTACGTTGTCGTTATCCGTATCGAGCGGACAGCCTATGCTATCGACCAAGCCGATAGCTTCTGCCGGTGTGCCGGGGCATTTATCCAAATAATCGGGTACGCCGTCGCCATCGGAATCGACCGGACAGCCTTGTTTATCAACAAGTTCCTTTTTCTTCTTACCCGGATACAACGACGACAAGTATTTAATATCCGTATCGGGGCATTTATCTTTGCGGTCGACAACGCCGTCTCTATCTTTGTCGCGGCGGTTGCCGATGGTCAAATTGAAGCCGGTCGTCAAATTGAACCCTTTTGTATTATAAGGAACAGGAACTTTAAAACTGCCGTTGTCGGAAACAGGCAAACCCTTAGTGTATTCAACCGGAATAAAATCGGAAGCGATAAACCAGTTGAACCAACCAACACGCAAGCCTAATCCGGCTCCGATGCTCGACCGTCCGTTGAGAACGGAATACGAAACGCTAGCATTAATCCAACTCGCAGGGCGAAGATTTAAGGCTCCGGTAAGTTCTTCGTAAATTTTCGACTTGTAACTCATTGTTCGCGACAAAACGCCCAAACTAATTTTATTGTCGAAAAATCCGTATTCTGCACCAAGGTTCAGTTTGGCAGTAGTATAAGTAGTGTAAGCATCTTTTGAAGCATAAACATTTGCTTTGTCTTTCAATGAGTTACCGATGGAATCCAACATGTTGTTTATTGCATCTGTATCAAATTCGGAATCGCCGGTAATGTGGATACCGTCGAAAGCAAACTTGCTTTTCAGCCGGTAATGGATATTATTTACGTTACTGCGCCAGTTGATAAAACCCAAATCGGTAACGGCAAGCGAAAGAGTCAAAGCCTCAATTGGTTTATAAGTAACGCCCAAGTCGATGCCGCCGCCCAATCCTGCGGGCTTCAACAAACTTTTCAAATTATCCTGAATCCAATTTTTTCTGCTTGCAGGCGTGTAAACCGAATCGGGCATTCCGTCGTCATCCTTGTCTATCAGGTCAATAGGCAGGGGCAATGCCGCATTGACAACCCCTTCGCCGCTCAATGTCCATTGGTCGATGCCGGCGGTAAGATTGATGTTATTATTCATCGAAACGTTTGCCTGTCCGAGTAAGAGTTTCGCCTTTCCCCCGAAAGACCATTGCTCGTTGATTTCGCGCGAGTAGCCCAAAGCCGCCTCAGTGTACATAGATACGTCTGTTCCCAATCCTTTAAAATCAAAGGTGTTATGGTTTATATCGGGAGTTCCGTAAAGAATCAGTTTAAACATATCTTTCGGTAAGTAAATTCCGGCATTTATTTTTTCGGTAAGTCCGAAAGACCAATACGCCGCGCCGGTACGAAAACCGAAATCAAGCAAATTCAACTGTAAGTCAATCGAAAGATTTGTTGACGGACGAATGTTGTTGTAAAAATTATCAATGCTTCCGAACGCAGGATGCAAGAAAGTTACAGTCTGTCCGCCGTTGTTGTAAATGAAGTCTTTTAGCGCAAAAGAATTGTTATTAACGCCTATTTGCATATATCCCAAAACAGGTAAGCCAAAATAAAAATTACTCAGCGGTTGAAAAGCGGGATTCAAATAATGACGCACAGGCGCATTTTCCAAAAAATACAAGGTATTTACCTGTTGCGATTTCGCCGTGAAAGACAGTATGCAAAAACAGCATACGGTAATTAATTTACATATATATTTTGTTTTCATGGCTTATGTTATTTTTTAGTAATATTCGTTTCAAATTTTGCTTTCAGAAATACTCCCGCCTTAACGCCGAAAGTATTTTGCTTTACGAAATGCAATTTGTGTTTGATTTCGTCTTTATCTTCACCATTGATCCCAATTTTATAAGCTATCGTTTCCGTCTTTTTCAACACATTTTCTATCTGATTACCTGTCAGTTTGATGTCAATGTTGTTTGCCGACGGTTCTAAAACAATACCGTCGTTGTCTAATTTCGGTAAAGTAAGCGTATATTTCGCTCCGATTCCGGTTCCGGTTGTATCTACCGGATTACCCAACTTGTCTAAAAATTCCATTTCATATATAGCGGCTATCGGCAAACCGTTGCTTATATCCAAACGAATGATTGCCAAATCGAGAACATTGGAGTTAAATCCCTGTTCTTCAAGCTGTTCGAGTAACGAATTTATAGAATCGCCCACTCCTTGAATCGAATCGTTAAAAGCGTAATAACTTCCCTCGCCCATATAGAATGGAATTTTTCCTGTTGCCACAATATCGAAGCGGGAATTGGGCGTAAGGAAGGAAGGCGTCGCCGTAGCGTTATTAACGCTTACTATAAAACCGTACTTTATAGTATTAGGCGTGGGACGGCTGTCGTTTTCAAAAAATTTATACGTAGCGCCGTTATCTTTATCTATCGTATAATGCGTTATTGTGGTTTCGGCTTCCAAATTTGCTCTTTTAGTTACTTCTACCCGCGTACCTTGATTGCCGTTAAAATCAGCAAAAATGGCGTTGTCTTCATCGCCCTCCGTATAAGCTTTGACGTACAGAATATCGTAATTTGCCTGAATACCCGAATTATTATAAACCGAAACTTCGACGGTAGGATTCAGGAATTTGAGGCTGCCGTTGAAAGCATCGGGAATATTAATTTTATATTCCTTATCGTGGTCTGGTCTTACGGCAATATGGAACTCTCCGAAAGCGGCTTCGTAATCGAAATCTTTAATGGTATCGAAGTGGAGCGTGATTTCGGTAGAAGCCGGAATAGTGGTACCTTCTGTTGGAGCTTTTACTCTAATATCCGTAATTTTAAAAGTCAATCCTGATTCTCTTGTTGCCGAAGTTGTTATCAATTTTAATCTGTTATTTGCCGGAGTTGTTTTATATACCGGCGTTCCCCAAGCATTAAATTCTATCCAGTCGTAAACAAGCTGATTATAATCGTCGTAAACCTCAGTAAGTTCGTACCTGATGGAGATTTTTTCGATTGGAAACTCATGGCTTGCATTTACCGTTATCGGGAAGGTTATTTTCTTAATATAAGCGCTATCTACTCTTGTGATACCTTCCTGCGACATATCGAAACCGAAACTGAGAATTGTATTTGAACCGATACTTATTTCTC
>JAISXQ010000183.1 GCA_031270425.1 Prevotellaceae bacterium
CGGCGACGCTCGTTGTTTGCGCTAAAACCTTCGTGTATTTCAGCGGCTTATCTTGAAAAAGGGTATCGCCCAGGAAAAAATCCGCTTTTCCGGCAGTAACAAAGCCTAATTTTATGCGGTAATCCAAATGAATGATTTTGGAAGAGAAAGCAAGAAAGGAAAAAAGAAAAAAAGAGGAAAAAAGAAGCGATATTTTTTTCATTTGGTTAAAATTTATTATAGTCTGAAAAACAATAAGTTATGCAAAGTTACTTTGCGCTCCTTTATCTCTTTGTGGTTGATTTTTATCCCGATAGCTATCGGGAATCAGGATCGTGTTTTTTGTGTCTTTGCAGGATATATTTTATCCCGGTTCCCCGATACAAAAGATTATTGTTTTAACTTTGCGGATAAAACAATAATCAAGCCATATTGTTTATTTGGATAAAAAACATCGGAATTGAAAACACAACTTAAACGCGAAGACGTCGAAATAATGGCTCCCGCCGGTTCGTGGGAGAGTCTTGCGGCGGCTATAAAAGCCGGCGCCGATTCGGTGTATTTCGGCGTCGAAAGCCTGAATATGCGCAGCCGGTCGAGCAGTAATTTTACTGTCGGCGACTTGCGCGAAATTGTCCGCATTTGCAAGGAAAACAATGTAAAAAGTTACCTCGCGGTAAACGCCGTTCTTTACGACGGCGACCTTAGGTTGATGCGCGAAATTAGTGATACAGCCAAAGAATCGGACGTTTCGGCAATCATTGCGGCTGACGTAGCGGCAATGCTGTATGCCAACCAAATTGGCGTTGAAGTGCATCTTTCCACGCAACTGAACATATCGAACGCCGAAGCGTTGAAGTTTTACGCGCAGTTTGCCGATGTGGTTGTGCTGGCTCGCGAACTGAATATGGAGCAAGTCGCCGGAATTCATCAATCCATCGTAACAGAAAATATCCGCGGACGGAAAGGCGAAGCGATCCGCATCGAAATGTTTTGCCACGGAGCGCTTTGCATGGCTGTTTCGGGAAAATGTTACCTGAGCCTGCACGAGAAAAACCTTTCTGCCAACCGCGGCGCCTGCAATCAGATTTGCCGCCGCGGATATGTGGTAAAAGACAACGATTCGGAAATAGAATTGGAAGTTGACAACGAATACATCATGTCGCCAAAAGACCTGAAAACCATCGGCTTTATGGACGAAATGCTGGAAGCGGGCGTTCGTGTTTTTAAAATCGAAGGACGGGCGCGCGGGGCTGAGTATGTGAAAACGGTTGTTGCCTGCTACAAAGAAGCTGTTGATTCGTATTTGGAAGGGACTTTCAACGACGAAAAAGTAGCGAATTGGAACACGCGCCTAAGCCGCGTTTTCAACCGCGGATTTTGGAACGGCTATTACTTGGGACAACGCTTGGGCGAATGGTCGAAAAATTACGGTTCGGAGGCTACGCACCACAAAGTTTACGTAGGAAAAGTTACGAATTACTTTTCGAAAATAGGCGTTGCCGAGTTCCTGCTCGAAACGCAATCGCTTTCCACAGGCGACGAAATACTGATTACCGGCGAAACTACCGGAGCTTACGAGGATACGGTAAAGGAAATTCGCGTAGAACTGAAAGCCGTCGACAGGGTAGAAAAAGGAAGTTATTTCTCTATGAAAACCGGCGAACCGGTACGCCGAAACGATAAATTGTTTAAAATAGTTAAATCGCCAACTAAACACTGATGTTCAAGTTTAAAAATAATTTAAGTTTAAGTCGCTTTGCGGTGGTAATGAGTACGCTTAATTTTCTGTTATTTCATTATCCATTTTTTGTCTTTGTCTTTGATAACCTTGATTATAAAAGCATAAACGGTATCGTTACCATCGTCAGTTTAGTCATTTTAATGTTGGTAGCCAATTATTTTGTTTTTTATCTGTTTTTATATCTGTCAAAGATTGCCGGGAAATTCTTATTAGCGTTATTTTTCGTAATTAATGCCATTGCGGTTTACTTTATTAATACGTATAGCGTCATAATGGACGAAGGCATGATTGGTAATGTGCTTAATACCAACTATGAAGAAGCTACCAGTTTTTTTTCCGTTCAGTTACTATTCTATATTGTTTTACTTGGCGTAATTCCCTGTATTTTTATCATTAAAACCAAAATCGAAAAAGTAACATTAAAAAAATTCGCGTTAACTTCTTCGCTTACATTGTTGTTTATTATAATTTTAGTATTTGCCAATGCCGGTAGCTGGCTATGGATTGATAAGTATTCAAAACAACTGGGCGGGTTGGCAATGCCTTGGTCTTATACGGTAAATATCGCCCGTTTCTATACTCATAAACACAGAAGTAACAAAAAAGAGATTCTATTACCCGACGCCACAATAAAAGACGACCAAAAGTCTGTTGTAGTTTTGGTAATAGGAGAATCGGCAAGACGGCAAAATTTTTCGTTGTATGGATATAAAAAGAATACGAACCCGCTGCTTTCCAATACGGAAAATGTATTCCGGTTCGATGCAACATCCTGTGCAACATATACAACCGTAGGCGTGAAATGTATTTTGGAACATCAACACACCGGCGAATTATATGAAATCTTACCCAATTATTTATACAGGAATAATGTGGAAGTTATTTGGAGATCCACAAACTGGGGAGAACCTCCTGTTCACATTAAAAATTACCTGAAAAGAGACGATTTACTGCCCGATTGCGAAGGCGATGCTTGCAATTACGATGAAGTTCTTTTGTCGGGACTAAAAGAACAGATACTGCTTAGCGATAAAAATAAAATCCTAATTATATTGCACACAAGCACAAGTCATGGACCTACATACAGTAAGAAGTACCCGCCTCAATTTGAGGTTTTTAAACCGGTTTGCAATAGCGTTGAATTAGGAAATTGTTCCCAAGAAGAACTGATTAACGCTTATGACAATACGATTGTTTATACAGATTACCTTCTGCACCGCATAATCGAAGATTTAAAACAATTGGAACAGTATAACAGCGCCATGCTGTTTGTTTCGGATCATGGAGAGTCCTTAGGCGAAAATAACCTGTATATGCATGGGATGCCTTTAAATATTGCTCCGAAAGAACAATATGAAATTCCTTTTATAGTTTGGGTATCCGACAGTACGAAACAACTAAAACCCAATGAAACCTTATCACAAAACCATGTATTTCACAGTGTTTTAAATTTTTTAAACATACAAAGTCCTGTTTACGATGAGGATATGAATATTTTTGAATAACCTGTGATGATGTGATGATGTGATGATGTGCTGATGTGCTGATGTGTTGATGTGATGATGTGCTAATGTGATGATGTGATGATGTGTTGATTTACTAATTTGCTAATTAATTATGCCTGTTGTGGTTTATTCCTTTTTCTTTGCGTTTCTTCTTTTCTTTGCGGTTTTGTTTCAAACGCGCTAACCCTGCAACGTTGCACTGTCCTGTCCCTCACCTCTCTCCCCCTTCGGGTACTCTCTCCCCAAGGAGAGAGACAACGGAAAAGAGTTTTTGGGTTAGGGGTCTTGATTTTTTTTATAATAATTTTCATCATATTTTTCTTTTTTATAAAGATTTGTCTTATCTTTGCGGCAGAAAAAGTCAGGATTCCGTTGCGGCACAGTTCCGCAGCTATTTTTTATCGAAAAAAAAAATACCGGTAGCATCAAAAAACGGCGTCTTTATCTT